>CAZPXU010000001.1:0-33138 GCA_964590055.1 uncultured Candidatus Saccharibacteria bacterium
TTTTCGCGCGTGAGCAACCCTTCCCGCGCGCCGACGTATTGCACCACCGACATTGAGTTTACGGGCGCCCACAAAAGGGCCTGTTTTATATCCATGTCGAAACAACAAAGCGCCACCACAAAAGTAGAAGAAAAAGCATCCCCCGCCCCCGTCCGCTCGTAAGGCGGCTTGGGATCAGGATAAGGCGGCATGAACCAGGCGTTTTTCCCATCCGAGGCATAAGCACCCTTGGGCCCGTCGGTGATAACCACAATTTTAGGGCCAAGTTTATGGAACCAGTCAAAAAGTTTTTTTATGTCTTCTTCCGTCGTCCCCAAAATTCGTTGGGCCTCTTCCCGGTTACAGATAAAAACATCCGTACGCTTATAAATTCCCGCGAGCCTTTCTTTGCCGAGCTTCATCTGGAAAGTTCCGGGCTGGAAAGCAAACTTGATTTTAGGACGCGCGTTTAAATATTTCTCAACGGTTTTGTGAAATTCCTCAGAATTTCCTCCGAGGGAAGAAAAATAAACCCACTTCGGCTCGTTGACGTCTGGAAGAGAGTAGGGAAAATTCTCGTGCTTTATCAAAATAGTGCGGTCGTCCTCGTACCACAAAACATAGTGGTAGTTGGTTTTCATCCCCTTGTGGATTTTTACAAATTCCGTGGCTACTTTTTCTTTCTTGAGCGCATCCAGACACTCCTTTCCGAAATAATCGTCGCCGATGTTGGAAACTAAAGCGCTGTCAAGCCCCAATCTCGCGGCCGCCACCGCCGCGTTCGCGCTATTTCCCACCGCCGGCACGACATAAACTTCCTCATAGGGAATCTTGTCGGCAAAGCGCAGGCATAGCTCCCTCGCCCCTTTGTCGATATCCAGATGCGCCGAGGCCCCTTCCTTAAGGTCAATAAAGGCATCGGTTACGGTATCGCCGATTGCGATGAAGTCGAAATTTGCCTTCATTTAAGCCCGAAATACCGTGATGGCGATCATCCCGGCAAGAAGCGCCAGAAAGAATAGCGTGGAAAAAAGGTCCATAAGTTTATTTTACTTCCTTTTTAAAACTTTTGTAACAGCTGCTTTAACGTCCTTAACCCCCATGCCGAAGTGTTCGATGAGCTCGCCAGGAGCACCCGATTCGCCGAAGCGGTTCTGGACGCCGACAAATTCCATCGGCACGGGGCAATTCTTTGCCAGAACCTCGGCCACGGCCGAACCCATCCCCCCTTGAATTTGATGCTCTTCCACGGTTACAACGGCGCCAGCGTCTTGGGCCGCGGCGATGATTGTTTTGTCGTCCATCGGCTTCACAGTGTGATTATTTATGACGCGGATTTTGATCCCTTCTTTTTCAAGTTCCGCGGCCGCGAGAATGGCATTATGCAAAAGCGGTCCGCACGAGACAATGGCGCAATCCGGTTTCCCCTTGGAATCAAAAAATATTTCAGCTTTGCCGATTTCAAAAGGCGTGTCCGGAGTCGTAAAAACGGGAGTTTTTTCGCGCGCAAAGCGGATATAAACCGGGCCTTCGAGGTCAGCCGCCGCGACGGTGGCTTTTCTCGCCTCATGCATGTCGCAGGGCGAAAGCACAGTCATATTCGCAATCGGCCGCGTGATCGCGATGTCCTCAACCGCCTGGTGCGTCGCGCCGTCCGGCCCCACGGAAACCCCGGCATGCGCTCCGGCAATAATCACGTGCCGTTCGTTGTAGCAAATCGTGGTACGAATCTGCTCCCAATTGCGCCCAGGCGAGAACATGGCATAGGAAGAGATGAACGGAATTTTGCCGACGGCGGCAAGACCGGAGGCTACCCCAGCCATGTTCTGCTCCGCCACTCCCATTTCCACAAATCTCTCCGGAAATTTTTTCGCAAACGCTTCGGAACGCGTGGATTCCGTCAAATCCGCGCAAAGCACCACCACGCGCGGGTTTTTTTCTCCGGCCTCAACCAAACCCAACCCGTATCCATCCCGAGTCGGTTTTCGCTCAAGAGACTTCGGGTCGAGAATATTCTCGACCAATTTTGCTCTGGGATTTAGAGGCATCAAAACTTAAAATTTGGCCCCAATGGCAAGCACGCCCACCACCAAGGCGTTGGCAAACCAGGTCTGCCAAGTGATGTTCATAAACTCGGCGCCGTAGTAAAGCCCGGCAAATCCGCCGACATACATCAAAACCGCCGCTGCCCAGAGAATCGCTTTGATTTTTTTCATTCCCTCCATAATTTTGAACTTATTTCCCCGTTAATAAGACGACCTTTTTGTTCTGATAATCCCGGCCGCGCTCGGGGCTTGGTAACTCAAAGAGAGCCGGACGGCGATCCCGGTATTTTGTGTTTTCGCTGCCACCACGCCTGGACAAGCACCGTCAAAATTGAGAAAACGACAATCAGGGTACCCAAAACGATATAGATGCCGAGTTTTTGATACTCGCTGATTACCCAGCTCCCGGCGTCAAAAAGAAGCCGGATCGTTATAGTAAGGGCAGCGATGAAATAAGGGAGCGTCACCGCGGCGTAAGCCGTGCCCCTGCGGTAAAAAGTCAGAAAGATAATCAGGGCGATAATAATGACGGGGACCACGAAAGCCGTGTGGATGAACAGTCTCTGCAGTTCTACGTTCCCGCGCTCGCGCTCGGCCGCCTGCACGGCTTCGTTGTAAGCGTTCCAGGCATCTTGAAATTCGAGATCGCTTTTATACTGGTAGCGACCGGGGTAGGACGGAGAGGGCTGAGATTTGACCAGATTGCCGATATCCCCCCAAATCTGATTGAAGAGAAAAACGAGAGCAAGAGTCAGAAGTACGGCAAAAATGACCGTAAAAGCGGAGACTTTGTGGACGCCCCCGCCCGCAGAACCTCCCAACCGCCAGCCGGACGGAGCGACCCTCTGCCAAACGGCGATTAAGATAAGCCCAAAAATGGACCAACCGGCTAAACTGATTATATCCATGAATTACGCGTTAAGTTTTGTTAATTTAATAAACCAAAAGACCTTTGAAATAATTTTATAATAGCACCGATTACCCCGGTACGAAATCGAAATTTTCAACACTAGCTTTGACCTGTCCCTGCCACTCGGCGGGCACCTCTATGCCCCCATAGCGGAATTCCGCAATAAATCCGGGCCGAAGCGTCTTATCCACCTTGACTCTCCCCTCGCTGATGGATCGGCCCTGTAAATCCAGGTATTCGATATGAACGGAAACATTGCTAATCGTGCTGGGGCCGTTATTCACCACCTTGCCCAACAGATGGCTCAAGCGCGCTTCCTGGAAACCCTCTCCGGGGAACCTTTCTCCGGTAAATACCAGCTGAATCTTGGGCCGATAGTTCGCCTTCTCTTCAGCGAGCGAAGAGGTGTCGGGCGGCAAAGGCGCGATTTCCGCGCGGCGCAGCTCAAGATAATAAATGCCGCCGGCGTATCCCAAGAAAACAAGCAGGGCCAGACCGAGCAGAAAAAAAATAAGATTTTTATCCGGATGCATGCTTGTTATTGATGCTCGCTTTTTATCTTACCTCCCAAAGTCCGGAGACGCTCCAGGAAAACTTTCGCCTGGTCTTTCGAGGGCGGGATGCCGTGCCACTTGTAATCAAATTCAATTTCGGGAACGCCCTTGCCGGGAATGGTGTGAGCGATAATCAAAACCGGTTTTTCGTAAATCGCGCGAGCGGTCTCAAAAGCGTTTGCGATTTCATTGAAATCATGGCCGTTTATCTCCAAAACGTGCCACCGGAAAGCCTCGTATTTTTCGCGAAGCGGCTCAAGCGGCATGACGTCCTCGGTCATGCCGTCAATCTGGATGTTGTTGCGGTCAATCAGGGCGGTTAAATTGTCCAATTTTAATTTTCCGGCGAGCATCGCGGCCTCCCAGGTGTTTCCCGCCTCCTGTTCGCCGTCAGACATCAGGCAGATTACTTGATTCGGCTTTGCGTCCATTTTGAATCCAATCGCCATGCCCACGGCCTGCGAAAGTCCGGAGCCCAAAGGCCCGGAAGTGGTTTCAATCCCGGGCAAAGAGCCGCGGTGCGGGTGGCCTTGAAGGCGCGTTCCGAACTTACGCAAAGTTTTCAACTCTTCCATCGGAAAATACTTGGCATGCGCCAAAGTCGCGTACTCGACGGGGCAGATATGTCCGTTTGAAAGCACCAGTCTGTCTCTCTCCTCCCAGTCCGGATTTTTAGGATCGTTATTCAAAATATGGAAATAAAGCGCCGTGAAAACATCAGCCATACCCAACGGCCCCGCGGTGTGCCCACTTCCCGCCTCCACCAGCATTTCAATAACAGATTGGCGAATCTGATTCGCTCGCTCCTCCAAAAACTTGATTTTTTCCTCATGCAGATGCGGCATGTTTTAAATTCTCGACTGCTTTTTTAATATCCCCAGACTTAAAAATATAAGCTCCCGAAACTAAAATATTTGCTCCCGCTTTGATACACCTCCCGCCAATGGCAAGGTCGACGCCTCCATCTACTTCAAGTATAGCTTGCGGGTGCTTTTCACGGATGTGCCTAATTTTGTTTAAAATTTCTGGCTGAAATTTCTGCCCTGACATGCCCGGAAACACAGCAAGCGTCTGCATAAGATCAACTTTAGAGAAAAATGGGTTAAGCTCGACCCACGGCGTCTCCGGACGAACCGCAAGGCCGACTTGCTTCCCCTCTCTGTTAATTTTTTCTATAACAAAGTCCGGATCGTGAGCCGCCTCCAAGTGAAAAATTATTCGATCTACATTTGGCAAAATCCAATCTCGCCACCTGAAATCCATATCAGCTATCATTAAGTGAACCTCGATTTTTGTCCGTGCCTCAAAATCAATGAGGTCGCGCGCGTCATGCCAGCTGACATATCCATTTGTAAATTGACCATCCGAGATATCCAAATGCACCCAGTCCACATAGGGCGAAACGAGTTCTATTTTTTTATCTACCTCCTCAAAAGAAGACTCGTTGATTGAAGGAATTATCTCAATTTTTGGCATTTTGGACAAATAAAAGTTCCACGGCTCGCGACTTTTATTCTTCTTATTATAGCATTGCATCTTTGGCACTTCTCCCCTGCTCTTTGATACACAAAACGCGCTTGGTAATATCGCCCTTCCGAGCTATCCGGATGCAGCCAATCGCGCATGGTCGTACCGCCCAAGCGTATGGATTTTTTCAGAACAAATTTCAGCGCAGAAAATAAATTTTTCAGTTCCCGAATCTCCAGATTTTGAATTTTTCTTTTCGGATGGATTTTAGCTTTCCACAAAACCTCGTCAGCCACAATGTTCCCGATGCCGGAGAAAACATCCTGGCGTAAAAGAAGCGGCTTTATTATCCCTTTTCTAGTTTTCAATAATTCCATGAATTCTTCAAAAGAAAGCGAAAGCGGGTCAGCTCCGAGCCTCGCAAGATATTTATCTTTCAAAATATCTTCGGCCGAGCCATACCAAACTACTCCAAATTTCCTAATGTCGTGCATGACCAAAGACTCATACCTCGATATATCGAGGTGGAAGTGAATATGCTTGTCTGAAAATTTTTTAGGAACAACAAGCAATTTCCCGCTCATCCGCTGGTGGAAGCCCAAAATTTTTCCTCCGGACAAATGGACTAAAACCGCTTTGCCTTTTCGTTCCAGGCGCAAAATTTTTCTCCCGCGGATATCCCGAGAAATTTCTTTTCTGCTCGAAATCCTCAAACCCCGCGGCCAATCCGTCCAAAAACTCAAAATCCGCTTGCCTCTCAAAAGTGGCTCAAGTTTTCTTTTTGTAGTTTCTACTTCCGGAAGCTCAGGCAAGCTTTAATAAATTCCCTGAATAAAGGATGCGGATTTAACGGGCGGGATTTGAATTCGGGATGAAACTGCGTGCCCACAAAAAAGGGATGGTCTTTTAATTCGATTATCTCCACGAGTCCGGATTCGGGATTGATACCGGATGAGACCAACCCTTTGGATTCCAAAACTTCCTTCAGGGCATTATTGAATTCATAGCGGTGGCGATGGCGTTCCTGGACGGTTCTTTCTCCATAAGCGCGCCGCGCCGTGGTTTTATCTTTGAGGCGGCAGGCATAGGCGCCAAGTCGCATCGTTCCGCCCATTTTCCCTTTGAAAATCTTCTCCTTCTGCTCCGACATCAAATCAATCACGGGATATTTCGTCCGCGGATTTACCTCTGTGGTATGCGCCCCCTTCATTCCCGCCGCGTGGCGCGCGAACTCAATCACGGCAAGCTGCATTCCGTAGCAAAGACCCAAAAACGGCTTCTTGTTTTTCCGCGCGTATTCAATCGCCTTGATTTTCCCTTCCACCCCCCTGGAGCCGAAGCCCCCTGGGACAACAACTCCGTCGAGCCCGGAAAGCTCTTCTTTCATGCGTTTGGAATCTCTCTCATAAGCTTCGGCGTCAAGCCATAATATTTTCGGGTGGCGGGAAAAATGCCACGAGGCGTGCTTTACTGCCTCAATCACGGAAAGGTAGGAATCCGAGAGCGTGAAATTGCCCGTGCCGAAATATTTCCCAACGATGCCGATTTGAACTTCTTTTTTGGAATTCGCGGCTCGCCTTACCATCCGCCCCCAATCTTTCAAATCGCGCCCGCTCTCCTTCAGCCCGAATTTTTTCAAAATTTTATTTCCCAGGCGATCTTTCTCGAAATTAAGCGGCACTTGATAAATGACGTCAATGTCGGGGGCGGAAATAATATCCTCCGGGCGCACATTGCAGAAAACGGAAAGTTTCCTTTTTCGCGGCTCGTCCAAACCCACTTCCGAGCGCGCGATTATGAAATCCGGCTGAATGCCCGCGGAGTTCAAAGCGCGCACAGCGTGCTGGGTGGGTTTGGTTTTCATCTCGCCGATTTTAGAGGGAATGGGGAGATATGTTATCAACAGAAACATCACGCTTGCTGGATTTTTCAGATGCATCATCCGCGCCGCTTCCAGAAACAAAATGTTTTCGTATTCCCCGGCCGTGCCGCCGATCTCCACCAAAACAAAATCAGCTTTCGTCCGCTTCACTACCGAACCGAGGCGCCGGATGACCTCTTCGGGAATGTGCGGAACAATCTGGACGCAAGCCCCGTCGTATTTGAGCGAGCGTTCCTTCTCGATCACGGAAAGATAGACCGAGCCCGAGGTCATGTAATTCGACGCCAGAATATTTTCGTCCAAAAACCTCTCGTAGTTGCCCAAATCCTGGTCGGTTTCCATCCCATCCTCGGTCACAAACACCTCTCCGTGCTCAATCGGGTTCATCGTACCCGCGTCCACGTTCAGATACGGGTCGATTTTAACGCAGGTCGCGGTAAAACCCTTGGATTTTAAAATCCTCGCGAGGGAGGCGACGGAAATGCCCTTGCCGATGCCGGACATCACGCCGCCTATAATAAAAATAAACCTTGGGCTCGCCATTGAATTTCGAGAGCCAAAGGCTCTTTTCCACCATACCACAGCGCCCGCAAAATCCCGCTGTGAATAAGTTATTTGAAGTTCTTTTTCTCTATTTCGGCTATTTTTTGAAGCCTTCTTGCTCGCCTCTCCACCGCCTCAAAGGGCGTTTTTAGAAAAATCTCCGCGATGTCTCTTGTTTCGTCAACGTTTAAAAAATCAGCCGGAAGAGAAATTACGTTAACATCGTCATCATTGCGGGCGGCGCGGGCGACTTGGGCGGAAGACGCGAGAGTGGCGCGAATTCCTTTGACTTTGTTCGCAGCCGCGTCCATCCCTGTGCCGGAGCCGCAAAGCAAAATCCCCCGCGCCGAGCCGTCTTTGGAAACTTTTTCGGCGACAGCCAAAGCGAAGTCCGGATAATCGTCGTCTTTATCATATTCAAACGCCCCGACGTCCTCCACATCATATCCTTTTTCGTCCAAAAAGTTTTTGAGTTCCGCTTTTAGTTCAAACCCGCGATGGTCCGCTCCGATATAGATTTTCATTTTAAATTTTTATTGACTAACTGCGCGAGGGCAATCAACTGCTCGCGGGTGAATTTTTCGGCGCCTAAACCGTCAAATTCTAATCCGATATAAAATTGTTTATTACCGTTCTCAAATCCTAGCGTCTTGCGCATAGCGTCATAAAATCCGAGCGATCCGACTTGGACTTGCTCAATCCCGCTCCCCGGAATTTTTGAAAAGCCCTGCGATTGTTCTAACGCAGACTGAAAAATATCAGTCATGTGGTAAATCACTGCGTTTACTCCCGCACGATCTTTAATATTACCGTTCGGATAATAGGTATATGATCGATAATTACAGATTGTGGTCCCTTGTATCAATCCCCCGTATCTTGCATCATCCTCCGGAGGAAGCGCTTGGCGCAAAGCTTCCTTGGCCTGGCTTTCAATTTCTGGACTGGCGTTCTCAGCCACGATATTCTCACCAAAAATTTTTCTAACATCCGATTCTGGCGCAATTTTTTCACAAATCGGAGATTGGCGGCTTCCGCGAGGCGCTTCACTGCCTACAATCTGGCCGGGGCTTTTCTTGGGTTCCGACAAAATTGGAGATACAGTTCTATTGTAGATATAAATTCCTGTGCCAACCACGACAGCCGCCACTACAAGCGTTACAACAATACCAATAAAACCTTTTTCATTTTTAACTTTATTTGTCACTTTATTTTTTCTTCTTCACCAATATTTACTATGGACGGTTCTGTGATAGAATATTTGCGAACAAAATAAATATCGCTGAAATGGGGCGTTGTATTAATACCTCGAGTTTTATCATATCTGCCGCCTAAATTATAATTTGTTATAGAGATTGGCGTAATATTCTGATCGGTTTTGGAACCAATACCAAGTTGGCCGGATTTATTGTTTCCCCAACATTTCATTGAACCGTCATTCAATAAAACGCACGTATGATAAGATCCTGCCGCCAGAGCCACAGCGTTGCTTACGCCTAAAACATTTATTGGCGTATTTGTATCTACCGTGGTGCCGTTACCTAGTTGGCCATTGGAATTGCTGCCCCAGCATTTTACTGTGCCATCAAAAATAAGTGCGCAAGTATGATAATCTCCCCCAGCGACCGCTATAGCGTTTGACACGCCAACTACAGTGGTGGGCGAATATCCATGACCCGGTTCTTTGCCGATGCCTAACTGCCCACTACCATTTCCACCCCAACACTTCACTTTGCCGTCATTAATTAAAGCGCAAGTAAAATTAAGTCCAGCGGAAACAGCAGCGGCGCCTGATACGTCTGGCACTAAAGTTGGAGTATGTTTGTCAGTTCCGGGCCCGAATGTGCTCAAATCCATACCAAGCTGTCCTTCAACGTTCCATCCCCAGCATTTTACCGACCCATCATTAATTAAAGCGCAAGTGTGCGTTCCACCACCCGAAATGGCAATTGCATTGTTAAGTCCCACAACACTAACTGGCGTATTTTTATTTTGTGTAGTTCCATCTCCCAGTTGACCATGTGAATTTGAACCCCAGCATTTTGCACCACCGTCAGATGTCATCGCGCAAGCATGTTGTCCACCGGTAGCTAGATATCTTGCGCTGGAAAGTTCTAAAACAGAAACTGGCGCATTGCGGTAGGTGTTAGTGCCATCTCCCAATCTGCCATAAAGATTATTTCCCCAGCACTTTACAGAGCCGATCGAAAGAAGTGTGCACGTAAATCCGCTACCACCAGCAATCGCTATCGCCGAACTTATGCCAGAAACAGTTGCCGGAGTAGAGGCAGAGGAATTCGTGCCATTTCCTAATTCTCCATCATTATTTGATCCCCAACACTTAATCGCTCCTAAAACTAAACCGCAAGTATGAAAACCTTGAAACAAAACTGGCTTTTCCCCGGCTTCAATTGGTCCTTCATTTTTTAAATCAAAGGCCAAAAAAGTATTGCGGCCGTTGCTAGTCAAAGCGGCCGATAAGTTTCCATAATAAAAATAAATTTTGCCTCCGGAGGCGGCGATAGATGGAACTCTTACCCAAACTTTCGTATTTACAGAATTGCATCCGGATTCTATCCAGTAGCTAAGCAGAGTGGCGCCATCCGAAGCCGTAAATCGCGCGTCACCGCAATCCGAACGCATTTTGCCGGACGAGATGAGAGCGGCGGTATCTAAATTGACGGCAACTTGATAGTCCGCCAAATTTGAAGTCGCGCTCATCAATAAGGATTTCCTGTAACTCCAGCCGGAAAGTGTTCTCGGGCCGGGAGGTTCAGACGGCGGAGAATCAGCGATTTGAGACGGAGGGGGCGGCGGTGTTGCCGCGGATGGCGGCGTTTGGACTTCTTCCGCCGGCGGCGGAGCGGAGGGAGGCGGACTCTGCTTTTGTCGAGCGACTTCTCCGTCCGACCCAGGAAAGAGATTAGGAAAAGGATTCTTGAATTCGGCTTCCGGCCCAAGAGAAGAAGGAGCGTTAACTACATCCACATAAAACCAAATGCCGCCGAAAACAATAAGGGCGGACGCTATAACCACGAGCAATAACTTCATTGCATTGGGCCGACGTTTTGCATCAGCGGATTATAATATCTCCCCGCCCCCTGCTCCATAAGCGAAGCAAAAGCGTAAATCCCGACAAGTCCGCCGACGGCGTTAATCAGCCAAAACATCATACCAAATGCGGATCCCAGAAATCCCCCCAAAACGCTGAAGAGCAGCCAAAACACAATCCCCGGGTAAAAATAGAGCTGGAAAAGATTCTGGAAGTTAAACAGCCAACCGAAAATAATGCGGGCAAGTTTCAGCCAAAAATCAAACGCGTAAGCAAAAATTGCCCCGCCTACGGCGCCGCCAACTGCTCCCCAAACAAGGCTGCTGATAATACTGCCAAAGCCGAAACCTGGCGCCAAAGGCGCCAGTCCGCCTAAAAACCCAATCCCCGGCACAACAAAGAAATTGACCGCGATATAACTGCTAACGCCGGTAATAACCGCGTAAACTCCGGAAGCTATCGCCCCCCAATAAATTGTCGCCTTCATTCGTTCGTCCATAAACAATAATTTGTTAAATTAATAATATCTCCACAACTAAGGCGTCCTAAAAAAAGACATCAAAGCAAAAGCGCCGATTTGTCGTGCCGTCGCAACCGGCTCCGTCACCTCCGTTTACGCGATCCGAAGCGCAAAGTTTGGTCTTGTCATCATCATTTTGTAAAGCGGGATTATCAGAATTTTCCAAATTCGCGCCGAGGTGGTAAGAATTGGAAGCGCACCGGTAATAATAGTATGGCGCGCCATCGAGGGGATCAACCGGTATCTTATTAAGATAATCCGGGGCGAGTTTTTCAAGGGAAGCGGCATACGCTCCGGTGGCGTCAAAATAAAGTTCATCAGCCAACTGTAGCTGTCTCACGTCCGCGACGCGGCGGGCATCTCGCGCTTTTGCGCGATCCGATTCCAATTCAGACTCAGAAGTAAACGCATTATATAACTCCGTGTTCGACGGAGAGGCGGCTTTTATGAATTCATCAATGAAAGCATAGCTTAAAACTCCGCCAATGCTCTCCAGTTCTCCCAAAACCACGCTGGTGGGGATCCCCAAAGTGCAGCCGTCTTTCTCCAAAATAGCGATTCCGCCGGAGTTACCGTGCTCAATTTTAGCCGAGGTTTTGATAAAGCCGGGGCTGTCAAAACCGCTCACAATTCCCTCCGTCACCGTCATATTTCTGCCGCCGATTCCCGGGTAGCCGAGGATAAAAAGCTTCTCGCCGATCTCAATCTTTCGCTCTTTTTTACAGGTTTTTTGGGACAGCCGGTTAATGTCCGGAAAAGTGCGCAGACGGGGAAAAAACGTTCCGTCTTCTTTCTGGCCCGGAGCGGTTATTCTCAAAACCGCGTAATCCAATCCAACCCAGCGTTCCCCACCGATAAGGGCCTCGGCTTGGTCAAAAGGGACAATGTCGTCCGAAAAATACGCGGACTCATAAAACGTGCCGTCGGGATTCGGAAAATAAATCCAGCAATTCTCAACCAGCGCGCCGTTCTCGTCACGGACCACGTGCGCATTCGTCATAATCCAGTGCTTGCCGTCCGGGAAATAGGCCGAGACGCCGCTCCCGACGGAAGTAAAGCCGCCGTCCAGATCGCAGTTCAACTGCACCACCGCCGGGATAACGGAGGTGAGTTTGAAATCCTGCGGAATATCGGCCTTCTCCGTAAGCTCGTCGGAGAGCTTCGGCAGAGTAAGTTTCGCGATTTTGCCGACGACGTAATCGAAGGTCGAAGGGAAAAAATAAAAAAGCGCAATCCCTATAACAATCACGGCCGTGACTGCGGAAATAATCAGCGCGGCGACATTGCGTCTGGGCTTGAAAACTATAATTGGCGTTGCTTGGGGAGACAGGGAGGGAGCCGACGGGGAAACTGATACGGCAGCTGGCGTCGGAGGCAGAGTCGGCAAAGGAGAAGCGCTGGCGCCGATTTCTCTCCGAAAGAAAAGGAGGGCAATGAAAACGGAGAGCAGGACAAAACCGAAAGCAACGTAGCCGAGATATACATTCATCCCGTCCGATACGGCAACTTTAAAATATCCCAAAAGAAAAAAAACGAGAGCCGGAAGAAGCGCTACGACTCCAAGGGTTCTCGCCGCCGCCGGGGGAAGCTCGCTTTTCCCCGAAACCTTCACGCCTCCTTTCACAAGGAGGAGAATGCCGAGGAAAGCAAGAATAAGGCCCGGCATATTATTGAGGCGAGGGTTCCAGCGTTAAAACTTCGCGTCCGGTCTGATTCGACAAAATTGAGGACCATTCCCCTTCGAGCTTGCCCTCGCCCACCAGGCGGAAAGAAACCACGCCGCTATCCTGAATATCCCCGCCAGTGATGTCAACATAACCGACGCTCAAAACCGGTCCCGCCAGAATCCCGACACCGCGCTGGTCCTGCCGTCCGCCTATGTCCCATTGGAGTTTAAAAACCGCGCCCGTTTTTTCTATTTTCACTTTACCTTTATAGTTCGGCTCTTGGGCAGTAGCGGAATTATAGCCTGCGAGATCGTAAATTCCCGCTTTCAAGGTTAAAATTTCCTGCGGTTTGGCAGTTTTGTTGACCTCGCTTAAGGGAAAATAAAATCCGGCCGCAAAAGCCGCCACCGCCACCACGAGTACGACAATTAAAATTGAAATCTTGTTCACGGAATTGGAAATTAATCTTATAAACCTGCGACTACGCGGCGCACATGCTCTACCAAAGTCGCCGTGTAGCCGGCTTCGTTGTCGTACCAGGAAAAAACTTTGACTAAATCGCCGCCCAAAACTTGGGTGAGCGTCGCGTCAATAATCGCGCCGTAGGGCTCGCCCACTACGTCTGTGACGACAATCGGGTCTTCAACAACTTTCAAAACATGTTCCCAACGCGGTTTTGCCGCTTCTTTTTTGAAAAGTTCGTTTACCGCCTCGCGCGTAGTTTTTTTCTCAACTATGGCTGTGGTCACGCTGATAGAACCGGTAATCACCGGCACGCGGATGGATTCCGCCTGGAATTTTCCTTCCAATTCCGGAATGGATTGGATTACGGCTTCGGCCGCGCCAGTTGTGGAGGGAATAATATTTAGCGCGGCCGCCCGGCCGCGCCGCGGATCTTTCATGTCCGGCCCATCAACTAATTTTTGCGACGCGGTATAGCCGTGCACCGTGGTCATCGCGGCTTTTTTGATTTCAAAATTTTCCAAAAGAATTTTCATAACCGGCGCCACGGAATTGGTGGTGCAGGAAGCATTGCAGGTCAAAGGATGACCCTTCGAAAAAAGCTCGTCGTTCACGCCGACCAAAGCCGTAACCACATCCCCAGTTGACGGAGCCGTAATCACCACTCTTTTTGCGCCGGCGTCCAAATGCACTTTGGCTTTTTCGCCGTCCGTAAAAAAGCCGGTTGATTCAACAACAATATCCACCCCCAATTTTTTCCACGGAAGCTTGGCCGGATCTTTTTCCGCAAGAAATTTAACGCCTTTGGGCTCTTTTAGATAACGCCCGTAAACAGAGTCATATTTAAGCAAATAGCGAAGCGTTTTTTCGTCTCCCAGATCATTTACGGCAATAATGTCAAAATCCTTAAGCCCAAAAGCGGCTCGGAAAAACGACCGCCCAATCCTCCCGAACCCGTTTATCGCGATTTTTGCCATATCTTTATTTTAACTTACCCGAGAGGTTTTCCAAAGCTACGGCGTAAGCCGCGAGACGCAGGTTTGTTTTCAGTTCATTTTTCTTCGCCCAAATTTTCATGACCGCGCTTTTCATAAATTTCTCGATTTCACCGACCTCCTGCTCTTTCTCCGGCCTCTGGTTGTTTTTATTGGCTCTCCATTCCAGATAACTCCCCACCACTCCCCCGCCGTTCGCAAGGATGTCCGGAATTATTAAAATCCCGCGATTCTCCAAAATTTCATAGGCATCTCTGGCCACCCCGCCGTTGGCCATCTCCAAAATCACTTTCGCCCTGATCCGGCCGGCGTTGGCGGCGTTGACGGCGCCCTCAATCGCGGCCGGCACCAGGACATCGACTTCAAGTCCCAAAAGTTCTTCATTGGAAATTACACGGCAGCCCTCCTCGGCGGCAAGCCCCTCGATGGGTTTAAAGTAACAAACGTTCCGGCTAAGCCGCCCCTGCTTCTCGCGGTCTTTGATTACCTTCCCAATCTCAAGACCGGAGGGAGCGTAAAGAGCGCCTTTCGAATCTGAAACGGCTACGACCCTAAAACCGTTTTCATCGAGAATTTCGGCCAAGTGCGAACCGACGTTTCCAAAACCCACTATCGCGGTGCCAAGCCCCGCCGGATCTCCGCCCAACAACTTTAAAATTTCGCGAAGCGCGACATATCCGCCCAAGCCCGTGGCGGCCTCGCGCGCGGGAGATCCGCCCGCCTGGACGGGTTTTCCGGTAAAAGCGGCCGGCTCCTTTTTGCGGCAAAGTTTCTCATATTCATCGAGCATCCAGGCCATGACGGTGGTATTGGTGTTGACGTCCGGCGCCGGCACGTCTTTATCCGGGCCCAGAACTTCAAAAAAATAATCCACCCAGGCGCGCGACAGGCGCTCGATTTCGCCCGAGGAAAGCTCCTTGGGATTTACGCGAACCGCTCCCTTGGCTCCCCCGAACGGCAGGCCCATGGCGGCGTTTTTAAAGGTCATTAAAAACGAAAGCGCCTTCACCTCCTCGAGAGAGCTTGCGGGGTGGTACCTAATGCCTCCCTTAAAGGGGCCCAAAGCATCCGAATACTGGACCCGCCAGGCCTTAAAAATTTCAACTCGGCCCGAATCGCGCTTGACGGGAAGGTTGGCCTCGATAATCCTTTGCGGCTCTTTAAGAATTTCCAAAATTTCCCGACGGGTCCCGGTGAGCCGCCCCGCTTCCTCCAAAAGTTTCACTTCGTCATCAAAGAAATTCATCCCGTTAGAAATCTACGGCTAATTATAGTTGTAACTAACATAGTAAATGAGTTTTAAGGTCGATAAAAAAATAATCTCATCGGCATAATATTTCTAACGGGATATGCCGCTCTTTTAACCGTTGGGTTTTTCCGCGGCCGGGCTTTGGTGGTCCCTTTCTAAAATATAATTGTAAGCCGAGAGCGCGGCCCGCACGCCGTCCCCCGCCGAGATATTATTCTGCTTGTAGAGTTCGTCCGTAATGTCGCCGGCCGCGAAAATTCCGGGCCGCGAGGTTGCGGCGCGCCGATGGTCCAGCGCTATTTCTCCAAACTGGTTTATTTCCACCAAGCCCCTGGCAATCTCGGAATTCGGCACCGAGCCGATTTCCACGAAGATCCCCTCCAGCTTCAGTTCTTTCGTCTCGCCGCTCTTATTGTTCGCAAGCACGACTCCCTCGACGAATTTATCGCCTTTAATCTCCCTAACTTCGGTGTTAAACATAATCTCAACTTTATCCGAAGCCGTCACTTTCTCCTGAGTGATCTGATCGCCCCTCAAAGCATCGCCGCGCGAGACAAGATGGATTTTGGCGGCATACGGGAAAAGGTCCACTACCGCCTCCAGGGCCGCGTTCCCGCCGCCCACCACCGCAACCGCCTTGCCGCCGAACAGGGGCGCGTCGCAAGTGGAGCAATACGCCACTCCTTTTCCTTCAAGTTTATCCTCGCCGGGGACTTTAAGGCGGCGGCGTCTCGCTCCGGCGGTTACGATCAAGGCTTTGGCCTCAAGTTTTTCTCCGCCTTCCGTCGTCACGGAAAAGTTTTTTCCGCTTTCCTCTATTTTTGCGGCCTTCTCCGGCATTTTAACTTCAACCGTCTCCTGCGCCCGGACATGCTCCTCCATCTTTTGGGCGAGTTCAAAACCCGAAATGGATTTAGTCCCGATCCAATTCTGAATGTCGTCGGAGGTTATGGACTGCCCGCCGAAAGACTCGGTTATCAAAAGAGTGTTCAGGCGCTTGCGGCCCGCGTAAACCGCCGCCGCCGCTCCGGCGGGGCCTCCGCCAATAATGATTAAATCGTATAACATATGAATAACATATGAGTTTATGGAACCAGCTCTGGCCCCTTGTTCCGGTATTTCGTAATGAAGCCGGTGACGCGCCCGTTGTCCAGGGGACTTCCCTCCAGGTCAAATTTATCCAAACGACCCCAGGCGGCAAGCGCGATATCGGCATCATTTTTGGAACGGGGCGTTAAAACCACTTTGGAAAAATCCCGCGCGATATCTTCCAGTTCTTTTGTTACTTCTGCCGGAATGCCGGGGCGGTAGGAAATCCAAACCTCGCCGTGCTCCAAATTATGCACCAGATATTCATCCGCCACCTCCTCCTTGTGAATCCCGCGGGAGGTCGTCTCCGGCCAATGCGGCCCCGAAGTCGGGGGATTGGAATTGTAATTTCTGACTTCGGTCCCGATGCTGACGTGGTCTCTCGATAAAATTTCAACCGCCCGGCTCAAATCCGGACCGGAAAGGTCTTGTCGCCCTGCCAACAAATAATAACCGCCATACAAAACCGCAGCCAAAACGGCCAAGATTAAAACCCACTTCAAAATCTTTTTCATAACCAGGCGCTTTTGGGACGCCTCGAGCCCGCTTTTGCGCTCCTGCCTTCTAAGCTCGCGGCGCTCTTTTCTGAATAAAACCTGAATGTTTTCTTCCATTAAAATATTTTCTCCCAAAAGATAGCGATAATCAATAATCCTCTCATAATTTATGAAATCAAAAAGACGATATCCCCATTGTATCATAAGCGAAAAACGATTCGTAAGAAGCAAAATCCCGAGGCCGATTAAAATTAAACCTCCAACCACTGAAAAAATCCAAAGATATTTTGAAAGTTTCTCAATGTACTCTTGGGCCGAGCCCCAAGCCCAGGCTACCGCCAAGAAAGGGACGGCGAGTCCCGCGGAAAAAACGGCCAAAAGTCCGGCGCCTTGAATTGCCGTGGTCGAGGTGGAAGCCAGAAGCAAAATTGAACCGAGCACGGGACCCACGCAAGGCGTCCAGCCGAAGGCAAAAGCCGAACCTAGAAGAAAAGAAGTAGTGGGTCTGCCCCGTTCCAAACCGAAAGGCAACTTAATTTGTCGCGCTCGCTCTAAAAACGGGAGGCGAATCACATTCAGCATCACGAGCCCGAAAAGGATAACGAAAACTCCGGCTATCTTGGTAAGTCCTAGACGATACGGCCCCAAATTTGCGCCTAAAAATCCAAAAGCGCTGCCAAATAGAATAAAAACAAGAGAGAAACCCAAAACGTAAGCCCAACCGTTCAGAAAAACCTTCCGGCGCACCCCGGTTTTATCCTCCGAAGAGACTCCCGAAATAAATCCCAAATAGGCCGGCACCAGGGGAAAAGTGCAGGGGGCAAGAAAAGTCAAAAGCCCCGCAACAAAAGCCGGAATTATAAGCGAGTACTCCATGATTTCAAAGCGCTGCGCTGAACCTCTTCCAGATGCATAGAGGGTCGCTTTTCTTTAACAAATACCTCGGCTTTCTCCGGCGGCGCGCCTTTGGTTTTCATTAAATAGGCGGCAACCAAAGTTGGAGCCCGGCCGTGCCCGTTCCGGCAGTGAACATAAATTTTCTTTTTCATCTGAACTAATTTTTCTAAAACTGCAACCCCAAATTCCAGCTGCTCCGGAGTCGGCGCGGCGTTATTTTTAACCGGAATCCAGACATAAAATTGAACCCCGAAAGGCGCATCAATCCTTTCTTCCTCCAAAGATAGGTCGGAAGAAATCCCCTCTTTCAAAAGCTTCTCGTCAAAATGCGTTTGGCAGCACTGATTGGTGCCGATATAAATGCCGTCCGCGATATAACTATATTCAAGCTCTTTAATGGAGTGCGGGGTCATAAAGAATAAAAGCGCTGCTTGTTTATATTAAATCCAAGCAGCGCTTTTCATTACTTGTTTCACCTCCTCCTTGTTAATATTTTTTGCAGCGAGTTCCCGGCCGTGGAGAATCCAGAACGCCTCGACCGCTTGATTTACCACCATCCCGGTGCCGTCCAGAACTTTAAATCCCATCTTCCCGGCCTCCGCCAAAGTTCTGGTAGGCTCTTTTCTGAGCATGATGTCAGAAATTATAACCTCTCTATTTAACTGTCCCAGAATCCTTCGGCCGCTCTCAATATTCTTCCGGAGATTCTCTTCACTTGCGGGCAGCTCGACTTCTCCGAAAGCAACATATTGTTCTAAAGGCGAGTGAGGATCGTCAATCGCCGCCACCACCGCTTGGACTTCCAGAACTCGCGACGGTATTTCCTCTCTCCCCCCGCCGTAAGCCCTCGGCTTTCCGAAAAAATCGTTAATCCGCTTTGCCAGGGCTGCTGCCTTCCCCGGCGTCCGATTCAAAATAATAACTTCATTTGCTGACTCGGCCAGCGCAAAGGCAATGGCGTTCCCGGCGCCGCCTGCTCCCAGGACAAGAATTTTCTTCCCTTCAAGCTTCCCGCCTCTCTCGCTAAATACCGCCTCGAGGCTCTGGCGGTAGCCAACCCCGTCAGTACTTATCCCCCGCAATTTCCCTTCCTCGGTCTTAAGAATAAAATTTACCGCCCCGATGGCTTTTTCAATCTGCCCCAGCTCGTCAAGCCACCCGAGAGCTTCATCCTTAAAACCTATGCCGGTATTGCTGCCAAGAAATTTCGGATCGCACCTGAATACTTCGAAAATCTCGGGAATCCGAGCCGGGTCGCCCACTAGTGCGACATTGCCAGCTGCGAGCGAGAACTTGCGATAAGCCGCATTCCAAAGCTGAGGGGTTCTTGCGGGGTAGTCTTTTTCGCCGAGCCAGATGGTATAGCGAGAGAAATCAAGACGAGCTGGATTATCTTGCGGCTCCTGAGCATAGGACAAAAGCTCGTGCTCAATTAAATCGGATATTTGCATTGTCATTGTTTCCTCCTTTAGATATACTCGAAGTGAATGAGACTGATAATGTCCTCGTAGCTGAACTCTTGGTTATAGATTAATCCCAAATGATATTTTATTAGTTCTCTCGACTGGCAATCTGGCGAAGCGAACTTTAATTCTGCTTTTCTTGTCCAACCCAGCTCTTTTACAACGATCTTCAAAATCCTAGCCCTGGCCTCAAACCCGTCAAAAATAGGAAGCAAATTCCACTTTTCCGCTCCGGGCTCTTGTAACACCCTTAATCTGACTTTCTGATGTTCCTTGAACCCCTTTGGATTCGGATACCTTCTGTCTCCGGGTTTTATGATAAGCTTCAGCCGCTTGTCCTTCAATAACGCTCGGTAAGGAAAGCGAAACCAGAGTTCATCAGCTAAATTCGACCTTTTTCCTTTCATCTTGATTTCCTTTCTTTTTTGATTTTTTACCCAATGTTCCGCCGGGATGAATTTTGGCAAAATGTTTCAATTTAATCCCTTTAAGTTCTTGAAGCGCACTCGCCAGCGCATCTCCAATCGCAAGCGTAACCAAGGTAGAGGTAGTCGGCGCCAGATTAAAAGTGGTGCAGATTTTACAAGCCTCCTCGGCAACGCGGGTCAGCAAAACCACATCCGCCACCTTCGCCAGCGTGGAATTTTCAGTTCCGGCAATCAAAACTATTTTATTTTTAAAGTTCTTTCTAACGGCGGCGACGAAACTCACAACCTCGGGGGTCTCGCCGCTATGGGAGATTAACACAATCGCGTCCTCTGTTTCAACCATTCCCAAATCCCCGTGCAACGCCTCCGTTGGATGCAAAAATAAGCTGAAGGTGCCGGTGGAGGAAAGGGTCGCCGCAATTTTTCGGGCCACAATCCCGGATTTTCCAAGGCCAGATAGTATTATTTTCCCTTTGCACTCACAGATCAGTCTAACCGCTTTTGCAAAGTTCGAATCCAGCTTCTCCGCGACGTGCTTTACCGCCGCAGCTTCATTCTCCAAAACTTCCCTTCCGATTCGTAAGATATCATTTTTTTTAAAACTATTACTTTTCATTTTTGCCTAGCTATACCATGTAAGCGACGTCTGAAAAACTGGTGGGATAGGCCCAGGGAATTTCCCGAAGTTCGGAAGCGGGAAAACCTTTTCGGATGGCGAGAGCAAAAACATTGATTACTTCTTCGGCATGCGCCCCAAAAAGATGCGCTCCCAAAATTTTCCCGCTCCCCTCCTCTATCAGCACCTTATAACCGGTGGGCCGCAGGTTCAGTCGCCGCGAGGAGTACCATTCCGAGGTATCGGCGTGATTCACTCGAAACTTCAAACCCTGCTTCTGCGCGATCTCCTCGCTTAATCCGACTGCCGCCAGGGGCGGGAGAGTGAACACTACACTTGGTACTCCGAGGTAATTTAGGGTGGCGTGATTTTTGTCAAGAAGATTTTTCGCAGCCACCGCCCCTTCCAGGCCCGCCACCGGCGTCAAGGGAAAGCCGCCCGAGACCGCGGCATCGCCAGCCGCATAGACGCGCGGGTTGGTAACGCTCTGAAGATATTCATTTACCACCACTCCTTTTCGCTCCCTCTTGATATGCGCCCTCTCCAGTTCTAAATCGTCAATATCGGGAATCCGACCTGCGCCGTGGACCACCAATTCGGCTTCAAACTTTTTGGTATGACCGTCCGAGGAGGCATAGACGTAAAAACCATTCGCGCCTTTTTCAATTCGTTCGACGGCGCTACTGACTGCCAGGTTTATGCCGACTTCCCGGCTTGTTTCCGAAAGCATTCTTACCAGATCCGGATCAAATAATTCCAAGGGCCTGGGCCCGCGATGAAGAATCGTAACCCCGGCGCCGGCCCGCGCCGCCACATGCGCGAATTCGAAGGAGATATAGCCGCCCCCCGACAAAAACAATTTGCCTGGGAAGCGCCGCAAGTTCTAAAAATTGGGTACTGGTGGCAAGATGTTCTTCCCCGGGAATACCCAGCGTTTGGGGCTTGGCGCCGGCGGCGATTAAAAAATAATCGGCGCTAAAAATTTTTTCTCCAACTTGAACGGCATCGTCATCAACAAATCTAGCCCGCCCCTTCAGAAGCTCGATGCCCGCCGCTTGGGCTGAACTACGGTAATGTTCCGAAACGGAGCCGGTAAAGCTCTTTTTGAAACGAATCAAGGCGGGCCAATCAATTTCGGTATTCCCCCGGATGATTTTTTTAGCTAAAAACCGCCTCTGCCAATCCATGAACTCTGCGCCTCCCACCAGAACTTTTTTAGGGTCGCAACCGCGTAGGGCGCAGGTTCCGCCGAAAGGATTAGAATCAATTATCAAAACCTCCCAGCCTCGCTTGCGGCAAGCGTAAGCGGCAGCGGACCCGGCGGCCCCGCTTCCTATTACGATTAGATTAAATTTATCATTAGACTTCATTTAATTTTTCCGGCATTATTCCCTGCTTGATAATTTCTAGGTTGCAGCTTTTCTTCTCGCGGCACCAATCTTCGCATTTTTGGGCAATCTCTTTGTCTTGGTACAAAAATCCGCAGGCTTCGCACTGGTAATGGGTTTTATTGTTCTCTTGAATAATTTTTACCATACTAAAATCCAAGTTTTTCCTTGACCAGGATAATAGTAATGCGGCCAGGTTGAAATTCTTTATTGATAATCAAAATTTTATTGACTCCGCTCCCCATGCCGTAAACCTTTCTGGCGCGCTCGTCTTCCAACGGCAAAGCATATTCATAAAGGCGCTTTAATCCTTCTGCAACGTTCTTTACAATTTTTTGGGCACCGACCACCCAAACCACTTTCGCTGCGCCGTAAGCATAAGCCGGGAGTTGGCTGCCGGTGGCGGAGGCCACCAGAACTTCCCCATCCTCGGTTACGGCATGCGCGCTCCCCACCGCCCATTCCGGCGCCGCTCCCAGGCGGCGCTTCTCGGCGCTTTGAGTTTTATCGTCCATCTGATTCAAAAGATTCCGCACGGATTTAAAATCCCCTCCTTTGTTTATTTCCGCGGGAACGCCGATGGCCTCCAAGGTCATTGAGGTCATATCCATGACCTCGGCGCCTTCGGGAATAATCTCAAAAAGCTTTGCCCTCGCCTCGGCCCCGTTCCCTGCCACCAAAGCCGTAATGCCGTTTTTCTCAAGCGCCGCTTTAGCTCTTGCGATTGAGGCGTCATCAGGAAGCTCTCCAAATTTGTCGTTTATTTCCATATTTTTTAATTGTTAGCCATTAAACTTGTAATCCGGCCTTTAATTTCTTCCAAATCCATCGGGCCGCGCTTATGAAACGCGATATTTCCATCTTTGCTGACAAAAATCGTCTCCGGCATGGAAAAACCGCCGATGGACTGATAAAAAGAATCAGCCGGGTCAAGCAGAAAAACCAAATCATCCGTCACCCCCAAGTCATCCGTGAATTTTTTGGCCGTTGCCAACGGTTCGGCGCGGTCAATCGCGATTATAACAATTTTATCGCCGAATTCTTTTTGAGCCGTCGCAAAATCCTCCAGCTCCTTTACGCAAAAGGGGCACCAGGCCGCCCAAGCGTTTAGGACGAGGGGCTTTCCTTTAAAATCCGCCAGGCTTACGCTCTTGCCATTATAATCATTAAGCGAAAATTCCGGAGCTTTGCGAGAGTTGCCGGTTGAATTCATATTTTGGTGTTGACCCGTGTTGGAAATCAGCAACCACCCGACTATAACTAAAACCGCAATGCTGATAATAATTAAAGGTATTTTCATATTATAATTTTGGTACTACGTTTGTAATTGCGGAGCCGGCGGCTTTTTAAAGAGATATTTATTGTAGATCACCGCTCCGATGATGAGTACGGCACCCGGTCCCCAAATCTGCCACGCGCCCCATGTGCTTAAAAATACGTATCGACCGACATAAAGAAGTGCCGCACCAAGAGAAAGAAGTGCTAACGGATAGGGGTTTCTATGAGATCTGTAGTCAAAGATAAAGCCGATTGCGCCAAGAGCAATCAACCCGAATGCAAACCAACGCCATGCCGGTATGAGAGCTCCCAAACCTAAATATGTTAAAAGAGAAGCCGAACCAATCCAGCAAAGCGGGCAGACTCCAATTGCTCCCGCTCCCAAAATCGGCGTCAATCTTATTGATAACTTTTTGAAATTATTTGTCATCGCTCATGATTATTTAAATAATTCTGTCTCCGGATGCGTCGCCGCCCAAGAAAACCAAAAGGCCGAAAAAGGGTTTATACGCTCTAATTTACCATCTGGAAATTTTTTATACATACGGATAACGTCCAACTCTTTTTCATACCTAAGTAAAAAGGTCTCACCGGCAAAAGCGTCTTCCGCCTCTCCGGCTTTCTTCACCGCCTCCACGCTCCAGGCCTTTGCCTTTTCTCCGGACGCGAGCCCGAAAACGAAGGCGTTGGGCGCGAGGCGCCGGTCGGAAAAATTCGTTAAGTCCAAAGAAAAGCCGGTAACGGCGTAGTAATCGCCGTAAGGGTTATAGCCGTAAGACCTCATAGTGCCGGTCTCCTGGGACAGGACTTCGCCGTCGGGATGCGAGCGTTTCCATTCCCCGAAGCGCAGCTGGTCGGAGGGCAGAAGTTTCAATTTTGTCCCCGTCATTTCGCCGACCACCGCCTCCCCCAAAATCTGCGGCCACAGAGATTCGGTTTTGCGGTCGTACATTACGAGATTGGATTTCCATAAACTTCCCGAAGTTCCGAACTCAACCCGCTCCCCCTTCACCAAAGGGTCAAAGACAAAACCCGTAAGGCACAAGGGACAATAGGTCACCAAAACGCGCTCGCCGGAGACAACATCGTTCACAATCTCATGCCAAACTAAAATCCGGTAGGGGTAAAAGCGATGGGCAGAGCCGCGAGAAAACGCGACCCCGGGATTATCGTCCGGCAACCATTTCTTCGCCTCCGTGACGGACACAAACTTGGGGCGGTCAATGGACGGTATCCCGTCTTTGCCCGGCCCGCCGGAGATAATTTCATTAAGCGGAACGCTATGTTTTACGCCATCGGTAACCATGATTTTCTTTTCAACAATTTCACCATCTTTATCATTTTCAACAACTCCAACACTCTCGACTTTAGTCTCGCCGCCTTGCGGCAATTTAAAATCTTCCCTGAAAAATCTCGACCAGATGAAAACGCCTCCCGCAACCAGAATTAAAATTACCAAAACCCAATTCGCTTTCATTTGATTTTCAAAAGCTCCCGCAATTTTTCCTCATCAAAACCAATCACAATCCCGCCGTCGATTTCCGTAACCGGAACGCCCATCTGCCCGGATTTTTGAATCATTTCCCGGGCATTATCCTGATTTCCGGCAACATCTTTCTCCTCATAAACTACCGCGTTCTTTTTGAAAAACTCCTTGGTGGCGCGGCACCAGACGCAAGTGGGAGTGGAATAGATGGTTACTTTTGGCATGTTAAATTCTTAAAACTCTAATAATGGCTCCAACCGCGGGATCGCTTTTTTTCACTTCATAACAAATCATCTGGCCGTGGCGTTCCCTCCGGACAAGCCCGGCCCGCTCCAGAACGCGAAGTTGCTGGGAAGCGGCCGGCACCGAGATCCCCAGCACGCGGGCGATATCGGTCACGCAGGCTTCCGACTCCGAGAGCAGTATTTTAAAAATACGAAAGCGCCCGGGGTCTGAAAGCGCCGCAAAAAAAACCGACAGCCGTTCCTCGCCTGGCTCCAGCACCTTCTTCAATTTTATGATTTTCGTCTTTGGAAACATTATTAAGTGTTTAAGCAATTATTTAATAATAAAAACATAATAAAAAGCCGTCAAGCGCGGCTGGGGATAAGTCGGATTAGGACTTACTGCTCTTGGTCTATTCTTCGTCTTCTTCCGGCATCAAAACCCGGACTTCTTTCTTGCACTCGCACCATTGGCAGCGCCCATCCTTGTATTTCTTGCCGTGCTGATGTTTGCACTTTGCGCAGGAAACTATCGGACAGCCGCAGGGGCAGACTTTTAAATGGTGGTGCCCGCATTCTTCGCAGTGGGGCATGAAATTATTTTTACTTAATCAAGGCCGAGAGTTGCCGCGAAACTTTTAAGATTCCGGTCCGAAAACGCGCCAACGTTCTCGCCGCTTATGTTTTTGGAGTAATAGTTGTCCCAGATGTAATTAAAAAGGTAATCATGGTACTCCCAGAATTTCCCCTGCTCCCCGGCGCACCTGGCCGCCTCGGCCGCGCGCGCTGATTCCTCGCCCAAAAAAGCGAAATCGCGCCAGACAAACGCGGTTTTCCCGGATTTCAAATACGTTTCTTTCAGCTGCTGTTCGGTGGTCTTAAAAAATTTCCCGCAAAACGGGCACTGGAAATCCCCGTATTCGATAATCGCGACTTTGGCCGCGGGAGACCCCAAAACAAAATCATCTTCGCGGATTTTCAAAGCATCCGGCAAGGAGGAATTCTGCGACGCCAGCTCCGCTTCAATCGGCTCCTGAAAAGACGAAAACGGCACCGCGCCGGAAACCATCCGGCCATTTACGAAAGTGGCCGGCGTGCCGTTAACGCCCAAAGTTTTTCCCTCTTCCGTCGCGGCTTCAACGGCTTTCCTGTGCTTGCCCGAATCCAGACAGGAAGCAAAAACGGGAGGAAACGAGGCATCGTCTCCGGAACCGGAGGGCGCAGAAGAAAGTTTCAGCCCCGGCCTGGCATAAACCACCGCCGCGGCTATCAGAACCCCAGCAACGATGATGCTGGCAGGTACAAGATAGGGATTTCGTCCTTGGTCCATGGATTAAACAGAGGATTAAACACCTCGATAAAATCGGGATTTTGAATGTTGACCGTGAGATTCAGGGCGGTGGTTCTGACGGTTCCTCCGGAGGAGCCCTGGATGGTTATGACGTAGGTTCCGGGGGTGGTACTGCCCGGTATGGTAACACGGTAGCTGGAGCCAGTCGAATACTCGTTCGAACAGGAAGGCGGGTTTTGACAGGAAAGAGTCGGGTCCGAAAAGAGATGCTGGGTTCCGGAAGGAAGGGGCGGAGAGACCGAGAGGAGGGAGAGGGCGACAGGAGAGGAGAAGTTGTTGAAGGGAGTGACGCGGACGGTGGAGAGGGTGGAAGTGGCGGAAGCGGAGCCGACGATGGTGGCGGCGATGTTGCCGGAGTTGGTGAGAGAGTAGTCCGGGGGCGGGACGCACTGGCTCGAACTCTGGCAGGCCGAGACGCCGCAGGACGGGATGGAAACGCAGGAAGTGCCGCTGCATTCGTTGTGGGGGGTGCTCTGGCCTACGGGGCAGTCGTTCTCGTCGTTATCCGAGACCGAGGAGCAGCCGGGATCGGTGGCAGCCGAACCCACAAGCAGGGAGTCGGCGTGGTCAATCTTGCCGTCGCCGTCGTTATCAATGCCGTCGGTGCACTGGCTGTTTCCGCCCCCTCCGCCTCCACCGCCGCCTCCTCCGCCTCCGGTGCAGTAGTTATTGTTCAAACAAGTACTGGCTCCGCAGGCGTCCACGGAAACACAAGAACCCGACTGGCAGGTGACGTAAGGTTTTGTCTGGCCCACCGGGCAGAGAGGGTTTACGGTGATAGTGACATAGGAAGGGCCAGCCGTTCCTCCGGGACCCTGGCAGGTTACGGAGTAAGTGGTCGTGGAGGGCGGGGTTACCGGCTTGGAGCCGGAGGTGGCACCCCCGGTGTCAAAGTTGCCGCCGGTGCAGCTCGTGGCGTTCTGGGAGGTCCAGGAAAGAGTGGAGGACTGGCCTTGGATAATGGTGGTCGGGTTTCCGGTGAAAGTGAGGGTGGGCGAGGAGGCCGCTCCGACATTCACCGTGACGCTGTCGGAAGATGGATTTCCTCCGCCTGTGCATGAAAGAGTGTAAGTTTGCGAAGAAGTCAGATTGCCAGTGGATATGCCTGTGTTAAAAGTTCCTGTCCAACCGGTTGGAGAAACCGAGCAGCTAGCCGCATTCTGCGAAGTCCAGCTGTCGGTGGCGGCGGTGTTGTACGCGATGGTAATCGGGCCGTCCGAGCTATTGGCTTTGATGTCCGCAGCCGTGGGGGCCGCGCCCACGTTTACGGTGACGCTGTCGGAGGCGGAACCGGAAGCATTGGCGCAGGTAATGATATAAGTCTTGTTTTGAGTCAGGTTCCCGGTGGACTCGGAGCCGGAGGTAGCTTTGGCTCCAGACCAGGAGCCGGAAGCGCTGCAGTTTTCGGCATTGGTTGAGGACCAGGAAAGAGTGGCTGCGGCATTGTGGGCGATGCTGACCGGGCCGTCCGAGCTATTGGCTTTGATGTCTGCCGTGGGAGGAGGAACGACATCTATGTTCCAAGATAGAGTGGCGGCGTTAATTGTGCCTGGAGTGTAAAAGTTGGTGACGTTGACCTTGTCTGTTCCATAAGAAGTTATATGGTTATCTCCTGTGCACAGGTTAGTGCAGTTGAATGCCTGTCCTTCGTCAAACTCACAAAGTCTGTTGCAACCCCCTTCTTCTCCTTGATCACATTGTACGGTTTGAGTCTGCCCTTCAGAGTTTTCAAATTCTTTAGCGTTGCACGCTGGCCCACCAGGATTATGATCTGAAGGTTCATAACTGGGAATCGCCGATTCAAGTGCGCTAGTCCCGAATTGCCAAGAAATCTCCCGGCCACGAACAGGATAATATGCCTGTGTTGAGCCAATATTTGTAGAGATTTCCGCCTGCGGGCCGCTGGTTGTAATTGTACAAGTAGTCGTGTATTTTCTGATACCCTCCGACGTATCACTTTCGGAAAGAGTGCCGCAATTCATCCCAGAGGCGCTTAAACTAACAGACGGCTTTTTAATCGAGGTCTGTAAACAATTTGCCCGATTTTGAGCGGTATCATATAAATGCTGGGGAGGGCAATAATTTGCCGGAACCGGTGTCGTTCCTTGGTATTGAAAGACGCTGTATGGCGCATTTTTATATTCGTATACTTGGAATTGTCCTGTATAAGAAACGCATCCGTTTTCCGGTCCGCAGAGGGTCGTGGCCGGAAAAGCGCCTCTATATGTCCATGAAGGCGGAGCGAGCTTTGAAATAAAATCGTCCCCTACCCAAGGGGCTGGTGGCGAATCAACCCAGCTGCCGGTCATCAAATAAGAACTTTCCGCGATAAGCTCAAAAGTTACTTTGTCTCCAGGCTTAAGCTTGGTATCTGATTTAATAAGCGTTCCGGAATCTTTTTCGCGCACCTCTCCGGTGTAATTTACTTTAACAATCGCGGCGATATTGTGAGTATCCGGCTGGCCTAAATTATAATAATAAACAGCATCTCTTTGGGCACTCTGCTGCCCCAAAGTCGTCGCCGCAACAGCGGAATCCGGGAGGCGCGCTTCAAAAGAGCCCGCGACCAAAAGCGCGCCGATTAAAAACAGGGTTACTAGCAATGCGTGATGATGTTCTTTGAATGTCATAAGTTTGCGGCTTCTTCTTTTCTAAAATGCCTCCGCAAAAAATACAAGGCAATTATTATAATCAAAATCCCCGCTCCCAAAAGATAGAAATTTATGCGGCTTTTCAGGCAAAGCGGCTCGGAAAATTTAGAGCAGTCGTAATTCACGTCTGCCGAGTCCACAAGATTGCCAGCTCCATCGTAAAGCTTTGCCGAAAGCGTCAGTTTGTCGTATCTTGAGCCGCGAATTTCCTTCGCCAAAACATTTATCGCGCCGGTGATATCCCCGTCGTAGGATGCCGAATCCAAAGCCCTGCCGCTTGCGGATTTCAAGGCCAGCTCAAGTTTTCCTTTTCCCGCGCCGTCAGCCGTGTTGTGGTAGCAGGCAAACACCTCGGCTTTCTCGCCGGTCAGCGGGAAATTAGTAATGCCGACATCGTTGAGGCGCGGCCTGAAGCCGTTTTTTACCAATCTGATGTGGATTTCGCTTTGCTGGTCCCCGGCTTGGGCTTTTATTTTCACAAAATAAACCGGGCGCCCGGCGACGGCGACGTCAAAGGAAAGAGTTTTAGAAGAATTGGCCGCAATGTCTTGGGATTCGGACCAGGATTTAATCAGGTTTTTCTCATCCCGTCCATCCCAGCCGTAAAAAGAGTAGCTGATGGAAGTTTTAAGGGATTTGCCAGTTTCATTCTTCAAAGGGACGCTCACGGAAATGGATTTCGCGTCCTCTGGGAAAATTTTTGGCATGAACCCGAAAATGCGGTAGCTCTCGCCGTCCGCCTTCACTCCCGAGCGGTCAAAACGCAGGGTTTTCTCACCCTTTCCCTCCACGCTAAAAGTGGCGTACCCTCCGTAAATATCGTCGGTGAAAGAAAGTCCGGAGATGTTGAATTTATTCTGGGTTAGAAAATAGGAGGTGAGGGTGTAATTCCCGGTGGGAAGCCCCGAGGGAAGCTGATAGAGAACAGAAACGAATTGCTTCTCGCCCGCTCTCAAGTTTATGTCATCCTTGGCAACCCATTCCTGAACAATGTCGTTGCCGACCTGGGAGCGCGGATCGAATTTCGATACGCGCAGAACCAAAGAACCTTCCACCAAAGGATAACTGTTTGTGTTAGTCAGAAATCCTATGAATTTGGCTCCTTCGCCCGCTTTATAAATCTGCTTTTCGCCGTGCAGGTCTATCTCAACGGATTGGAAATGATAGTAATCAAAACAGGATGGACTCTTGGGCGCGGGGCTGGCGGGAGCGGCTTGAGCCGCGGCCAAAAGCGGAGAAACAATCAAACTTAGGGTAAATATGGTTTTTTTAACGGATGGGGGCATAAATCACATTAAAAGTATTTCTTTTGTAGAATTGATTTTATCTTACCAACAATCTCGCCCGGGGTAAAGTGGGCTTTTACCATGAAATCTTCGGCCCCCACGGATAAGGCCCGCTCCATGTCCTCTTTCTGGCCGAGGTTGGAAAGCACTATCACCGGAATGGAAGAAGTCGCGCCGTCCGATTTCAACCGGCGCAAAATTTCAAATCCGTCCAGGCCCGGCAAAATCAAATCCAGCAGGATCACATCGGGATGCTCGTCGGCGGCAAGCTTCACGCCCGACTCGCCATCCACCGCTTCCAGCGTTTTAAATCCTTCGCGCCCCAACTTCTGAACTATCAAGTCGCGCAGGAATTTATCGTCTTCTATGATCAAAACGTTCATTTTATTCCCGGTCCCCTGAACTCCCCCGCTGTCTTGGGAGACCTTTTTGCTCCCGCCGGCGGCTTTCGTTTCCCGCCGAAGCGCACCCGGAGTATCCGCCAAAACCTTGCGAACTTTTTCGAGCACATCCGAGGGATTGAATTCGGCTTTAACCAGATAATCCTTCGCCCCCAGTTCCAAGGCCTTGTCCACCTCCACCGGCTGGCCGGAGTTGGAAACCACTATGATCGGTACGGCGATTTTCTCGTCCCGGACGCGCTTTAAAATTTCGAAACCGTCGAGCTTCGGCAAAATTATGTCCAACAGCACCAGATCCGGCTTTTCTTTTTTTATCATCTTGAAACCCTCCTCTCCGTCCACCGCCGACAGCACTTCGTAGTCCTCGTGTTCCAGCTTGGCTTTCATCACCCCCAGGTGCACCGGCTCGTCTTCAATTATTAGAATTTTTACCAATTTTATTTTATACCAACGCCGGTGAGTTAATCCGCCCGCCTTGACTTCGACGCTTTGATAAAGTTATTTTCTTCCCCAAAATAGCAGTCAAGGCGAAGTCGGGCGCGGTAAAATCGAGCGCCCCGCCCTCCGTGCTCCTGAAAAATTATTCGATGCATATTTTTATATTAACGCGTTCTCAACGGTTAGGCAAATCTGCTGGTCTAGGGGGCGGGCAGAGGCTTGGCAACCAATCCCGCCGCGGCGGGATTGGGCCAATTCGCTCTAAATGGTGTCCAAAAACTCGGTAAGATCTTGACGCTCCTCTTTGGGAACGCGCTCTTTTTGAAGCGGCAGAGTGAAAACAAACTCCGTCCCCTCCCCTTCCCGGGAAGAAAAAGAAATGTCGCCGCCGTGACGCTTGATAATGTTCTTTACAATGAAGAGGCCGAGCCCGGTTCCCTCCGTTTCCATTCGTATCACGTTGGAAGCGCGAAAAAACTTCGAAAACACCCTAAGTTGGTCCGCCGCCGGTATTCCCGCCCCTGTGTCCTTTATCTTCACTTTGACGAAATCTTTCTCCGGTGCGACTTGCACGCTGACGCTTCCGCCCTCCGGCGTATATTTGACGGCGTTGTCAATCAAGTTAGAGACGGCCAAGGAAAGTTTCTCCTGGTCGGCAAACAAAAGCGGCATCGCTCCGGCCGGCTTTTCAAACTGCAAATTGATTTTCTTCTCATGGGCCTCCACGCCGAAACTCGCAATGACCTCCGCGAGAAACGGAATGAAATCCAGATCTTTGAATTCGTAGCCGAAGCGTCCTTCTTCAATCCGCGCCGCCGACAAAAGATCGTTCACCAGCTTGATCATCCGCTCGTTGGTAACATAGCCCCGCTCCACGAAAGACAGCTGCTCGGGATTAAGCTCGCCGGCGTCTCCGTCCAAAAGAAGTTTAAGCGTCCATTTGATGGCGGACAAGGGAGTCCTCAACTGGTGAGCGGCGATCGAGACGAACTCGGATTTAATTCTCTGAATCAGTTCCTCCCGGGAAATGTCGTGCAAAATTTTTAAAAAGCCCCGGGTGGAGCCGTCGCGTTCAAAAACAGAGGTCAAGGTAACCAGGAGTTTCAAGGACGGTTCGGAAGTGTGAATCTCCATGGTTTTCGCAACGGCTCCCGGGAGTTCCTTGGTCTGGGAAGCGTAAGGAGCAAGCGCCGGATACATAACCTCGGTCAACGCCCTAAGCCCGGGCCTGGTTTTCAAAATATCGGGAGTTATGGCCAATCCCTGGACATCGCCGAATTTGACTCCCAGCAAATCCTGGGCTTTTAAATTCATCAGCACCACCCGGGATTTATCGTCATATTCCAGCACGCCGTCATAAAGCGAGGTTAAAATGGCTTCACGCTGGTTGCGTTCGTTGTAGAACAAAAGCGCCGTTTTTTGAAGGTTGAGATAGTTCCAAACCAACAAAATTACGAGTAAAATTTCAAGGCCGAAGGAAACAAGAGCTACGTTTAAAATTCGCTCCCGGGACGCCAGAGCGCGCGCGCGCGGATTTTCCACCGCCACCGCCCAGCCATTGGGTTCGAACGGAAGCGCCACCGCGAATACTTCCTCGTTGTTTTGATTTCTATAGACGAATTTTTTGTCCCTGGTATCGGCTTCTTCGCCTCCCAGGGCCTGTTTGATTAACGCTCTGGAAAGCACGTTGGTTCGGCCGAAAACCAAAGAAGAGTCGGGATGGGCAATCACGTAACCTTCGCTGTCCACCACGTAGGCGGCGCCCACCTCTCCCACTTTCACGTTTCTGACCACATCCAGCAAAAACTTAAGGTTGACTTCGGCGACCAGGGCCGAAAATCCAGAATCCGGGTTAAGCGGCAGGGCAATCGTGACAATGGGCTCGGAAACTCCGGAGATGAGAACCGGCGAGCGGTAAACGTTCTTTTCCCTAATCGCGCGGAAAAGCTCATCGCCGGAGCGATCGCGCAATTCGGAAGCGGATATCAATAAAAAGCGGTGGTTTTTGAAAATCTCGCGGCCGGCAAGATCCAAAAGCGCCAGGGACTCAACGGGGGGGTTCTCTTTTAAAATTCTTCCCAGGATCTCGTTTCGCGCGCTCTTTTTCTGATTTAAAATATCTGCCGCATCCGCGAGCGCCCGTTCGTGTTTAGCGAGAAAACCTGAGAGCTGATTGTTGACGTCAAGCGCAATGGAGCGATGCAGGAGGTAGGCATCGTGCGTGAGTTCGCTGAGGGTGGGCGCGAGCCAAGCGAAGTTGGCCGCAATGAGCGCAAAAATGGCGATGGAGCCAAGGAGCCACAGTTGGTAGCGTTGGCCAGGG
>CAZPXU010000001.1:33148-41750 GCA_964590055.1 uncultured Candidatus Saccharibacteria bacterium
GCCAGGGGAAAATCCGGAGGAGGACGGGGGCATCTATTCTTGATAAATTTTATTCGCGCGCAACCTCATGTCCTCGGGAATGATGACGCCGACACCTTTCGCGGTCTTTAGATTCAGTTCTAAAATTACGTCCTTGGCAAATTCGACCGGTATTCGCGAGATCGGCGTACCCTGAAGAATTTTAATGACGAGCTCCGCGGCTCTTTTGCCCGTTTTGTAGCGGTCGTCGCTGTAAGTCATCAAAAAGCCGAGATTGGCGCCCACGGACGTTTCATCGTTTATGGAAGGAATTTTAACTTTTAAAAATTGAGCGGCCATTTCTTTGGCGTATTTTTGATTGCTGGGCCAGGGACCGCCTATAAAGGCATCTCCGTTGTCCCGATTCACCATGGGAAGCTTCGCCGGCAAATCATCCGTTTTATCTATTTCAATATAAACCATCTCAAGCCCCAACGTTTTTGCGGCCTCTTCAACCTTTTCTTTGAAAAGCGGAGCGTTGGGGTGACGCGATTCGATAATGGCCATCACCCGTTTAATTGACGGCGCGGCTTCTTTCAAAAGCTCCAGCCTTTTGCCCTCAAACTCTATGGTTCCCTCGCCTATGCCGGTGATGAGTCCTTCGGGCGCCTGAAGATTTGAAACAAGACTTCTCGGCCTGCCGGCGGCCAAGAAAAACACGGGCGTCCTTAGCCCTTCGAGCTTCTTAAAAGCATCCGCCGCAGAGCTCGCGCCTACGATAATCAAGTCAGAGCCGGACATATCCAATTCTTTGGCATACTGCGGGAGAATCTTTCGGTCTGCTCCGGCGTTTTTCTCAATATACTCCAGGTGTTTGCCTTCTTCGTAACCAAACTCTTTCATCGCGTCTTTAAATCCCCGGATATTGTCGCTTTGAACATCCTTGTCCGTGAGCAAAAGGCCGATTTTGCCAGTTTTGACAACTTGGGGCGCGGGGGCCTGGCGTAAGTAGAAATAACTCCACGCCCCTCCCAGGATAATGAGAAAGAGGACGGCGAAGATTGATTGTTTTAAGGTTGGTTTCACGGGGGCGCTTATTCGTTATAAACTTTGTTCGCCCGGAGCAAGATTGAATCCTGAATCTCGATCCCCAGGGCCCGGGCGGTTTTAAGATTTATTTCCAGCGCCAGCGATTTGAACGCCGTCACCGGGATATCCCTGACCCTTGCCCCCTTCAAAATTTTATCCACGATCACCGCGGCTTCCCGGCCAACTTCAAAACGATAGTTGCCGTAAGAAGCCAGAATACCGATATTGGCGCCGTCTTCCATGTTGTGGTTAATGGACGGCATTTTCTCGGTTTTTAACTGCTCCACGATGAGTTTTCTGTCCTCCAGACGCAGCGGAACATTATTGGGACCCGTGAAGTACATGAACGCGTCTCCCTTCTTCTTGGAAAGGATAGACGCCCTGCGAGCTATGAAATCCGCTTCGTCAGAGGAGGGAACTTCCACTACTTCCACCCCCAGGCGCTTGGCCGCTTCGTTCAAATACTTCATAAAAAGGGCGTAGGAAGGAAAGTTTTTGTCAGGAGAGACGATGATTTTTTTGAGGGAGGGGACCATCTCCCGCAACACCTCCAAGCGCTTGCCGGTAAATTCCACGATGCCCCCGGAGATCCCCGTAACGTTGGCTTCAGGCCGCGACACGTTTTCGATTATTCCCTCCAGACTTCCTATGTCCATAAAAACCACCGGGAAAGGAAGGTCCCTTTGTCGTAAATCCTTGGCCGCCACCGTAGAAGCCACCACAATCAAATCCGGGTTTGCCGCGATCAATTCGTCGCCGTACTGCCTGGCAAGCTCAACGCTCGAATTCGCGTTCCTAAACGTATAATCGACGTCTTGTCCGTCCCGATACCCGAGCTCCGCCATCTTGGATTTAAACCCTTCGGCGTTGGGAAGCTGGACGTTTTGAAAAATTATTATGCCAATCTTGTATTTGCGGACCCGCTCAAAAGGCGAACCTTCCTGCAAAAAATAAATGAATAGGGCGGCGGCTCCCACCACCCCAAACGCCAGAACCGCGACAACCGTTTGACGTACCGGGACCCTCATAATCAACTTACTCGTTATAGACCTTATTCGCCTGCAGCAAAAGCGAGTCCGGAATTGCAATTCCCATTCGTTTAGCCAGGGTTCCGTTAATTTCAAAGGTGAGCTGGGTAGCGTATTCAACCGGAATATCGCCGGGTTTTTCCCCTTTAAGAACCTTGTCTATTATCCGGGAGGATTGCTTGCCGGTGTCAAAACGCGAGATGCCATAAACCATAAGATAGCCTGCGGAAACTCCGCGCTCCACATTAAAATCAATGGAAGGAATTTTGGCCGCGGCGAGCACCGGCGTAATCAAATCGGGATTGCCGGATATAACCGCTTCGGAAGTTGACATGAAAGCACCAGGACGATCCTTGATTATTCTCGCCATCGCTGCGGACACTTCCTCTTTCTTGGTAACGTCATACAAGACCGCCTCCACTCCCAGTTTGTGGGCGCCTTCCCGATGCGCTTCGACAATTTCGTCATAACTAACGTGGTCCGGGTTCGCCAATACCGCGATTTTTTTAAGACCGGGCAACAGGATTTTCAAAATCTCCATGCGCTTGGGGGCGGCGGGAACGTTGTCCACTACCACTCCCGTCATGACTCCGCCGGGGCGCTGAATGTTTTCAATGCCGAGCTCCTTAAAATTTCCGACATCGGCGAACACCACTGCCAACCCCGCTTCCTTGTTCGCATCCTTAACCGCGCTTGAAGCCGAGGTCGAAACCGAGACGATCAAATCCGGCCCGGAGACAACCATATCTTTGGCGAGTTTTTTGGTGAGGTCCCGATCGCCTTTGGGATTTTGCACTTCAATTGTAATGTCGACTCCCTCCTTATAGCCCAGCTCCTTGAGCCCGACCCTGATCCCCTCCACGGTGGTAAGCTGAAGGTCGGAGGCGGTTAAAATGCTGATTCGTTTGGGAACTTTGCCCGGAGCGCCCGAAGGCGCTCTCCCTGTGAAAAAAATCACGAGGCCGACGGCAATAACTATTAAAACAATTATTAAAATTACCTTATTGCGGTTCATAGTTTTCGCTGTATTCAATCCGGCGACTCCCGGACCGTTAAGTTAAGCGGGGATCTTCAACCTGTTATCCCGGCGCTTACTTTAATGCTACCACGCCCCCAACTTGCAAAGAAAGGACCAGAGATGAACTTTAATTCGCCCCTTGGCTCTCGCTATTCTCCAAGTCGTAAGCGCCGCGGCTGTACTCATTCGCGGGGTCCCAGGAAAGCCAGCTTGAAAGTCCGGCGTCGTAGACCGCCTGCTTTTCGAGCCTCACCATAGAAGCGTCGTAATTCGCGCCCAGGTCAAAATCCTGAATCCAGGGCCGGAGCTTTTGCTGATTTTCTCCAATCGCAAGAAGCCGCTCTTTCGCCCGGGACATCGCGGTTTTTATGATCTCATATGGATGCTGGGCAGGATTTTTATAACCCTGGAAAGTAGGCGGGTAGTGAGAGGGATAAACCATGGGCGAAACGTAATCAAAAACCCGCGCCGCGTCTTCCAAAATCTGTCCGATGTTGAGGTCATCCTTGTTCCAGGTGGTAAGACCGAAGATGTCGACAGAAATGGGAACGCCCGTATCCTCCAGGCGAGAATTCAGATACTCAAAAAAAACCTTGATAATCTCTGCCTTCGGGATTTTGCCGTCCCAAAACGGATAAACAATGTCGGAGAGATTGCCGTCCGAAGGAAAACGAATGTAGTCAAAATTAAGCTCGTCAAAGCCGGCCCGTTCGGCCTCGCGCGCGATTTGAACCATGAGTTCCCAAGATTCCTTCCCGGCAGGGTCAAGCCAGGAAAGGCCTTTGCGGTCTTTCCACACCGCTCCCGATTTTCTTTTGACCGCAAGGTCCGGACGCATCCGCGCCAGCTGCAAATCCTGGAAAACGGAGATCCGGCCTATTACGTAAATATTTTTCTGATGGAGCTCTTCAATGAAGGTCGCGACGTCAGGAATACGTTTGGAGGGATAACCCAGCGCTTTCAACTTCTCGTCCTCAACTTCAAAACTTACCCGCCCGGTATAATCTTTCACGTCGATGACGACGCTGTTAAGTTCGCTCGTATCAATGAATTTAACAAGCCCGTCCCGCCATCCTTTTGTCCCCGCCACCCAGCTTGTCATGTAAATCCCTCGCACGCTTGGCGGGGTGGCAAGATGCCGGGGACGGGGAGGCGCTACCGGAGACGTTTTGGAAGAGACATATTCAACCGGATTGAAAAACCGCGGGCCCAGATAGCCGACCGCCCCGGCGAGGGCGAGAAAAACCAGAGTCAAGATTAGCCCCGCCCCGCCGGGCTTTTTAAAAAAGAAGGGGGGTGAAGCGTTCTGAAAAAAAAATTTCACAAGAGCGACAAATCCCCTCTAACGTCTGACAGCAAACGTCTTTTGCCGGAAATATCCTTTCCTGATTCAATCAATTTCGACAACAGGGGTTTTAGCTGGTAAGTGTTGAATAAAACCGCCCCGATAAGCCGCCCTTCTTTGAGAAAAAAACGGGAATATTTTCTCTCGGCGGGGAGATAGCGCGAAATACTCTCCTGGGCCGCCGCTTCTTCCACGTCTCCCACAAAGGTCAAAACGCTATCGAGCGCCTTGATGGAATAAGTGGAGGGGGCGGAAAAAATTTTCCTGGCTCCGACCATGTTTTCGCCCGCGATGTGCCCCGTCATAAACCCGTGCGTCCAGTTTCCGGCCGTCCGAAAACGTCCGGAAAACTTGTCAAAATATTCAATCGCGTCGCCCGCGGCCCACACCCCCTGGGACCCCCGGGCTTCCAAAAATTCATTCACTCGGATGCCCGAAGCGGTTTCCAAACTTCCCAAAGCAAGCTCGTTGTTACTCTTAAGGCCGAGCCCGGCGGCCAGATAATCGCAGTGCAATTTCTTCCCGTTCCTGGTCATAACCTGAATTTCATTCCCGACGCGGCGCAATTCTTGAACCTCGTCGCGGCTAAGCTGGGCGACGGCGTTTCGCGAAAAAAACTCTTGAAAAAATTCCCTTCCTTTTTCATCCACGTGCCCTTTCCAAAAATAATCCGAGCGCAACAAAACGGTCAACTCCGCCCCGTATTTCCTGAAAATGTTCAAAAACTCAAGCGCGATAAAACCGCCGCCCACCACCACCGCTTTTGTTATTTTACGTTCCGCGGCCAAAGCTCTGATGCGCCGGGCGTCTTCCAGCGTCTGCAGTCTCAAAATTCTGTCCCCGAATTCCCGCTCGAACTCCCAGGGCTGAACTCTCCCTCCCGAAGCGATCAAAAGCTTGTTATAGAAAAAAGTTTTTCCGGAGGCGGCGGCAACCTCGCGGCGGACAAAATCTATTTTCAAAGCCCGCTCCGAGACGTAAAGATCGATGTTCTGGCGCTCATAATCCTTAAGCGTCCGCAGCATTACTTTCCCGAGCTCAAGCTCCCCTCGAGCGTAAGCCGGGAGAAAAACACGCGAATACAAAAGGTGCCCTTCGTCCTCCAATATTGCTATGGCGCCATCCCCGTCAAGTTTTCGAATTGCCTCGGCCGCCGTAGTGCCAGCGATTCCTCCTCCGATAATAAGATAGTCGTAAGCAAAATCCATAACTTCATTATACTTCATCCAAAAGAAACCCCGCCCTTTGAACCAAAGGGCGGGGTTTCGAAAAAACGGTTTACACCGCTCCCTCCGCCTTCGAGCCCGAGGCCGCCCAAAATCCCAAAACCGCGATCACCACGCCCGTTACGATCGTGAGCGTGCGGGGCAGATTCTCGGGAAGATTCAGAAACGGCATCAAGATGACCCAGAGCCCCAAAATGCCTGAAAGCCAGTTCTGCCACATATCTTTTAAAAACGCTTTAAATTATGTAAGCCGACCTTGCGCCCCGGATGGCTTTCGGCGCCACGGCGGGGCTACTTATATCTTAAAGAATATCGCAGAAAAAAGAAAAACGCCCGCCTAAAGCGGGCGTTTTTCTCTCAAATCCGGAAAATCACTGGCCAAACTCGAGATCAATCGCATCAAGCTCCGGGGTCAGGTTGGAAAGATCCGTGTCCGCAAGCTCTTTCTCCATGGTTTGGACATCGTCCGACTGGCTTGGCGCCTCCAAACCGTTAAGAGACCTGTCAGACGTCTCGTAAGGAGCAATCACCCGCTCGGGACGCCCGAACATAAACCATGCCACTGCAATGACCGCGACGATGACCACAATCAGAATCCAAATTTTTCGGCTATTGGGGTCCATGATAGCTTATTGACTTGAAGTGGAAGTGGCTTTGGCGCCCTCGCCAAGGCCCGTTCCTTTAAGAGCCCGGACGGCCTCGACCAAGGCCCGGTGCGCCTCTTTTATTTTTTCAACCACTCCTTTCACAAGTACCTCCCGCACTTTGTTAAACGCATCCTTGGGGGTGTCCGACTTAAGCGCGTTTTCCAACTTCGCTTTGGCGTCGTCGTAAGCCACCCTGGCTTGGGCAATTTTGGCCCTGGCCGCCTCCAACTTCGCTTTGGCCTCGCTCACGTTCCCGCCGCGCTCCTCGAACTTTTGAATTCGCGAAGCGATTTTCTCCGCCATCTTTTCGAGGCGCGAGATGGCGGCCTCCAGGCGCCGGCCCATCTTGGCGAAAAATTTTCTGATATTCTGCGCTCTCCTCTCGTCAAGCTTGGTTTTTGCCGTCGCGCGCTTCTCCTGGGCTTGGTCGCGAAGGTTCTGGTTTTGCTCTGGAGCGCGTTCCCTGATATTTTGCGCCTGGCCGCCCCTGGCGGGAGCCGCGTTTTCTCCCCTCTCCTGGGCCAAAGCCGCCAAAGGCGGTAAGAGCGCGAAAGCGGCGGCAAGCAGGAAAGGAATAAACTTTTTACTCATAAATAATCGATAATACCGATAAACTTTTATACTCATAGACCTTTTTACACGGGGCTTTTAAATATTATATCACCATATCACGCCGGAGCGTCTAAATCAAAAACCCAGAACCGAAGCGCCCGGGCGGATGGCGTTGGTCAGAACCCAAAGCGCCGGAGCTTCAATCACCATGTCCACCCCTCCGGCCGGCGAGTCCAAAGTCAGCGTCCCGGATCCGTCCGCTTTGGGCAGAGAAGCTATTGCGACCACCTCAAAATTTTTTATCCATAAAATATCGAGATCGACGCCCAGATCTTTATTCCAGATCGTGACCGGTTTTACCTCTCCAAAAACAAAGAGCATGCCTTCGTTTTCCCCCAACGTCCAGACTCCCCGCAAACCCTGCTCCCGTTTCTCCCGGGTATCGGCGATTTTTACCGAAAGCTCGCGACCGTCAACGCTCACAACTTTTTCCTCCCAGCTTCCAGGCGGGCTTTTCAGATAATAGAAATAACCCGCCGCGACAAGCCCCAAAACCAAAATAATTAAAAACATTTTCATAAAAAACGCCAGCGGCTTGGGAAATTTCAAGCCGCGGACTTGGATTCTTCCTTAATTTTAGCGACGAGCTCACCGGCCGTCTTGGGGTTTTGACGCAAAAACTCTTTGGCGTTTTCAAATCCCTGCCCCAATTTTGTCTCACCGAATGAAAGCGAAGCGCCGGATTTGTTCACAAGTTCGTATTTCAAGCCGAGATTCAAAAGGTCGCCTTCGTAAGAAATCCCTTAATTATACATAATGTCGAACTCCGCGGTGCGAAAAGGCGGCGCGACTTTATTTTTCACCACTTTGGCCTTAACGCGGTTCCCGATAATCTCCTCGCCTTTTTTAATCTGGGCCGCGCGCCTGACTTCAATCCTGACGGAAGCGTAAAATTTCAAGGCTTTGCCGCCGGTGGTGGTTTCGGGATTTCCGAAAAAGACGCCAATCTGCATCCGAATCTGGTTTATAAAAATGACGATGGTTTTGGTCTTCGACACAATCGCGGTAAGTTTGCGAAGCGCCTGGGACATCAAGCGCGCCTGAAGTCCCATGTGCGACTGGCCCATCTCGCCTTCAATCTCGGCCTGCGGGGTCAAAGCCGCGACCGAATCAATCACCACCACGTCAACCGAACCGGAGCGCACCAGACTTTCCACAATCTCAAGCGCCTGCTCGCCCGTATCCGGCTGGGAGATTAAAAGGTCGTTGACTTTAACTCCGAGTTTTTTGGCGTATTCCGGGTCCAGGGCGTGCTCCGCGTCCACAAAAGCGCAAAGTCCGCCTTTTTTCTGGGCCTCGGCCACGATATGAAGAGATAGCGTGGTTTTACCGGAAGACTCCGGGCCGAAAATCTCAATGACGCGCCCTCGCGGAACTCCGCCCACTCCGAGCGCTAAATCCAAACCCAAGGATCCCGTGGGAATGGTGTCCACATCCACGCGCCTGGCCTCGCCCAATTTCATAATCGCGCCCTCGCCGTATTTGGCTTGAATTTCTTTCAAAGCCGCCTCCACTCCGGCGCGCTTGATTTCTTTCTCTTCAGAACGTTTAACCATAGTTTAGATTATACCACCCCGCACCAAAACTTTCAGTTTGGTACGGGGCAGACCTCCCTCATACCACTTCCCTCAAATAACCCGCCCAAAGTCCTTCGGACATTTCAGGCGGGCAGGCACTGC
>CAZPXU010000002.1:0-17761 GCA_964590055.1 uncultured Candidatus Saccharibacteria bacterium
TTTTTCCCCGAAGACTCGGTGCATTAGTTCGTTTCCTATTATGACTATTACCAGCCCGAAGCCTACCTGCCCGCGACCGATACTTACATAGAAAAAGACGCGAAGATAAACGAGTTCATCGACCGCCTGCGCCACGGGGCGACGCAGGCGGCTTTAACGCGGCGCGATTTCATCGTCGTAGCTTCGGTTTCCTGCATCTACGGCATCGGCGACCCGGAAGAATATGAAAAGATGTCCTTGGACTTAAAAGTTGGGGCAAAAATAAAGCGGCAGAAATTTTTAGAGCGCCTGGCGGACCTGCAGTACGAACGGAATGACTATGAGCGAAAAGCCGGAAGCTACTCGGTAAAAGGAGAAGTTGTGGAGGTAATTTCTCCTGACGGCGAGAGTGTAACGCGCCTGGAATTTTTTGGCGATGAGATTGAAACTCTTTCGGAACGGAAAAACCAACTACAAACTATAAACTATAAACTACAAACTAAACGTATCTTCCCCGCCAAGCATTTCGTAACCCCTCGCGAGAAAATTGAGCTCGCGATGAAAAATATCGGGGCCGAGTTGGAAGCAAGACTGAAAGAACTAAAAAAAGAAGGAAGACTTCTGGAAGCCGAGAGACTGGGGCAGAGAACCCGCTTTGACCTGGAGATGCTTAAAACCACGGGATACGTGAGCGGAATTGAAAACTACTCCAGACACCTGACCTTTCGCTCCCCCGGCTCTCCACCCGCAACGCTTTTGGATTATCTCCCCAAAGACACGCTGATTTTCATCGACGAGTCGCACATGTCCGTGCCGCAAATTCGCGGAATGTACGCGGGCGACCAGTCGCGAAAACAAACTCTGGTGGACTTCGGCTTTCGCCTGCCCTCGGCCCTGGACAACCGCCCCCTGAAATTCGAGGAGTTCGAGAAAAAAACCGGGCAGGTCGTGTTTGTTTCGGCCACGCCGGGGCCTTACGAGCTTACGCATTCCAAAGACGCCGTCGCGGAACAATTAGTGCGCCCAACCGGGCTTTTGGACCCGATGATTGAAGTCCGCCCCGCGAAAGAGCAAATCAAAAACGCGGAAAAAGAAATTTTGAAAGCGGTCCGCGCCAAAGAAAGAGTTTTGCTCGTAACGCTGACGAAGAGATTGGCCGAGGAAATATCCGATTTCTTGAAAGATAAAAGCATCCGCGCCGAATATCTCCATTCGGAGATTAAAACCCTCGCGCGGACGGACATTTTGAAAAAACTTCGCGAGGGCGAGTTTGATGTTTTAGTCGGGATAAATCTCCTGCGGGAGGGCCTGGATTTGCCGGAAGTCGCGCTCGTTCTGATTTTGGACGCGGACAAGGAAGGATATTTGAGAAATTACACGAGCTTGGTCCAGACCATCGGGCGGGCCGCGCGCCACGTCAAAGGCCGCGCGATTTTATACGGCGACGCCATTACCAAGTCCATGCAAAAGACGATTGAGGAGACAAAAAGAAGAAGAACATACCAGGAAAAGTTCAATCGGGAGCACGGCATCACACCCACGCCCATAAAAAAAGAAATCCGGCCTTCAATTTTCGAGGAGACTAAAAAACCCGCGGATATTACAAAAGACCTGGAAAAGTTGTCCAAAAAAGACCGCCTTTCGGCCAAAGCCGAACTTGAACAAATGATGCTGGAGGCCGCTTCCCAACTTGAATTCGAAAAAGCCGCCCAATATCGGGATATTCTAAAAACGCTTGCGTAGAATTTTGTTTCAAACTAGTATAAGGTAACCCCGAAAAATTTTGCTTCGCAAAATAACGGGGTGCTCAAATTTATTTACTCACTAACGTTCGCATAAATTTGGCATATGCCCATAACCAAATCCGCTAAAAAGGCGCTCCGTAAATCGCTAAAAAACCGCGAGAGAAATCTGGCGCGAAAGCGCGCGCTCGCCAAAACGCTCAAAACTTTCGAGCGCCTGGTTAAAGCCAAGAAAGTTGACGAGGCCAAAAGTTATTTTCCGCAGGTTCAAAAGGCGCTGGACAAAGCCGCCAAGCAAGGCATCATCAAGCGCAACAAAGCCGCCAGAAACAAATCGCGCCTGGCAAAGTTTCTCAAAGCTTAAGGAGTATTTTCTCGAGACCCTCTTCAAAACTCTCTCCCCCGCGCCGAACTTCCGAAAAAATATTCATAAGTTCATGGGAAAGGCTTTTCAATTCTTCGGAAGAAAAATGTTTTACATCTTCCGTCGCTTTTTTCAAAACAAAAGGGTGAAGCCCAAGATTTTTCTCACCCGAATCCACCATCCGCAAAGTTTTAATCTTCCACCAAAGCTTCCGGAAAGCCTCTTCCCCTCCCAGCCCCTGTTTGATGAATCCGCGAAGAAGTTTCAACGCTTCGTATTTCCGGCGGGCAGAGGCCAGATCCGTAAACTGAAAATAATTCGGCTCCGGCAGAGATTTTTTTGAAGAAATTTGCAACTTTTCCAGGGAGATCCGCTCCAGTTTCGACTCCAGAACCCAAGGGTCAAATTCAAATTCCGCGGCCAAAAAGTCCAGTTCCCTCGCCGTGAGATCCAATCCCAAGCTTTGGGCTTTGCCGGCGGCCCAGGCGAGAAACCTGGCGGGCGGGGGGTTTTTGAACTTTTCAAGCTTGGCTCCGGCTTTCCGAAAACGCTCCTGGCAACTTTCCGAAAGCTCCCCCTCCAGGAAAAAAAGGAGGTTGTCGGACGAAACAAGGCGCGAAAGCGCCTCGGCAATCTCCTTTTCGTATTCGGGATTTTGAAGCAGGCCCTCGCCCGAGATCGTCACCCTTCGCCCGAACAAATCCGCGGAAAGATAATCCGCGAGCGGAGCATAACGGCCGGAGTCGAGTTTGAAAATTCGGCCTTCTTTTCCCCTGGCTTTGGCGAGAAGCTCGTTCAGTTTTTTCCGGGCCCAGAACCGATGCCCGTGGAGAATGAAAAGCATGTCAGATCCTGTTAAGCTCCGCCCAGTTATCCCCCACTTTTGCCTGGGCGATCAAAATCACGTCGCCTTTGTAAATTTCCTCCAAAATTGTCTTAACGGCCGGAATGAACCTTTTTTCCGCTCCCTTTCTCACCTCAAACAAAAGTTCGTCGTGAATCTGCAGAAGCAAGTAGGCCTCTTCTTCAAAATTATTTTTTATAAAATCCGCCGAACGGATCATGGCGAGTTTTACGATATCCGCCTCCGTGCCCTGAATCGGCATATTAACCGCCATCCGTTCGGCTTCTTTTTGGATGTATTCGGCTTGGGAATAAATTTCCGGAAGATAGCGCCGGCGGCCGAACAAGGTCTCGACATAACCTTTCTCTCGCACTTCCCTTTTAATCTTTTCAAGATATTCCGCGATTCCTTCGAAATCGCGAAAGTATTCTTCCCAAAACGCCTGGGCCCGCTCCCGCGGGACTTCCATGGACTGGGCCAGCGCGTTTATTCCCATGCCGTAAAGAATCCCGAAATTTATCACTTTGGCGTCCCGGCGCATCCTCTGGGTAACGTCAGCTTCCGGAACGTTAAAGATCTCGGAGGCAGTTACGGCATGAATGTCTTTTCCCCCGCGAAAAGCGCGTTTCATTTTCTCATCTCCCGACAAAAGCGCGGCGACTCTCAATTCCATCTGGGAATAGTCAAACGACACCAGCGAAAACCCGGGCGAGGCGACGAAGGCTTTTCTGACCTCCCGCCCCGCTTCCGACCTGATGGGAATGTTTTGCAGATTGGGTGCGAGGGAAGAAAGGCGTCCGGTCACGGTGCCGGTCTGGTCAAAGGTGGTATGCACCCGGCCCGCGCCGTCGGTCAGCTTGGGCAGGGCATCAAGATAGGTGGACTTCAGCTTCGAAAGCTCCCGGTACGACAGAATTTCCGGGATTGCGGGATGCGAGTTTTTTAGCTTCGAAAGCTCGGATTCCCGGGTGGAACGCGCCCCTTTCCCGGTTTTCTTAAGCCCCCTTACCTCAAGTTTCAATTTTTCAAACAAGACCTCGGCAAGCTGACGGGGAGAGTTGATATTGAAGTTAAAACCGGCGAGTTTCCATATTTTTTTTTCAAGCTTGGCAAGTTCTTTCGCAGAACCCCGGGAAAGAGTTTGTAAAATTCGGGAATCCAGCAAAATGCCGCGTTGTTCCATCGAATATAAAACCCGAATGAGCGGTCGTTCAATCCGCTCCCAGACCTCTTTCAGGTTTTTTTGGGAAATTTCTTTTTCTAAAACTCCCGCCAGCTTCGGCACAAGCCGGATGGCGGGGAGAAGATTTTCTTTCAAAACCTGCTCCCGCGGCAAGAAAAAATGGAGGGCGGAAAACAAGTCGGGGTTTTGGAGTCTCGGATTTACAAGCCAAGCCTGAATTTTAAGGTCCGCTCCGACCTCCGCCCCGATGCTCGGGCCGAAGCGATGCAGAAATTTTTTGGCGTCAAAGAAATGGTTGCGCCCGGCGGGCCGGAAATCCGTCCTGAAAATTTTTCCGGCCTCGGAGACGGCGTAAACCTGGCCGTCGTCCAGATACCACCAGAGTTCCCTTTCCTGAGGCGTCTTATCTTCGGTTTTAATCTCTTCTTGCCGAAGAGCCCGGCTGGACTGGTCGCCGGCGGGCAGACGGGACAAAAGACTCGCAAATCCCAGCTCCTTGAAAAGAAGCCCGATCTTCTCCTCTTTGTAATTTTTGCGCCAATCCGCCCTCTCCAGGGAAAACTCCACGGGAGCGTCGCGCCGGATCTCGGCCAGGGTTTTCGAAAAAAGCGCCTCCGGTTCGTGTTCCTCTAAAAGTTTTACCGTCCGCTCCTTTACGCCGGAGGCAATGAAAAACTTCCTGTCTTTCTTGAGCGTCTTGTATATTTTCTCCAAAGTGCCGAATTTCCCAATCAACTCCGAGGCGGTTTTCTCCCCGATCCCCAAAACGCCCGGGATGTTGTCGGAGGGATCGCCCTTCAACCCTTTGAAATCCGGGAGATACTCCGGCCCGAAACCGAAGCGCTCTTTGACTTTTTCCTCATCGTACAAAACCGCGTCCTGAAGGCCCTTGCGGAGAGTGTAGACGCAGACCTTTTTGCCCGAGACCAGCTGCAAAGTGTCAAGATCGCCGGAGGCGATAATGACGTCCAAACTTTTTCTCGGCAGAACCTTCTCGACAATCGTCCCCAGTATGTCGTCGGCCTCAAATCTGGGATGCTCGAAAATCGGAATGGCAAAGGCTTTCAATAAATCGTAGGAGCGCGAGATCTGCGAGGTTAAATCCGAGGCAATCTGAGGCCGGTGGCCCTTATATTTTTCGTAGGCGGCGTGCCGGAAAGTCGGTTCGGGGAGATCGTAGCAAGCGGCGACGTAATCCGGCTTCAGTTCGCGCAAAACTTTCAGCAAAAAAGCGGAAAAGCCGTATAGCGCCCCGGTGGGCTCGCCCCGGGGAGACGAAAAATTGGGCAGAGCGTGGAAAGCGCGGTGCAAAATCGCATGGGCGTCGAGCAGGACCAAAACTTCTTTTTTGACTTGGGATGGGGCTCGGGGCATTTTAAATTGAGAGTGAAATTTCTCGGAAAGTTTTTCCGCGAACTTTAAAAGAAAATTTAAAATATTTTTTTGGAAGGATTTTTTTTATTTTATCCGACCATTCGACCAGCAGGACGTTAAAAGGATTTTTCAAAAGCTTCCGAAAGCCGAGCGCCAGAAATTCTTTCGGGTCGGCGATGCGATAAGCGTCGAAATGGAAAAAGTGCTTGCCCGCCGAAGCCTTGGCGGAGGCGGGTATCCGGAAGACGCGCATTAAAATGAAGGTGGGGCTTTTCATCTCTTCTCGAATCCCGAGACCCCGGGCAAACCCTTTGGCGAAAACGGTTTTCCCCGCGCCGAGCTCTCCTGCTAGGCCGATTACAATTGCTTTTCCGCCAAAGGCGGATCCGCCTCGGGCGGATAAAATTTCTCTCGCAAAAGCACGGGCCATCCGCCGGGTCTCTTTTTCGCTTTTGCTAAGCGCTTTCAAAATTTCCGGCATTGGAATACATAAATATTAGCACAAAAAGAAAGACGCCCGGGGTTCGAGGTGAACCGCAACGGGCGTCGTTCAGTTGAAGCTGGCAGAGGATCAGAGGGGCGGAATCTGCCCCTCCCGGCACATTCTTCTGTACGTCGGAAACTTGTAAGCGTCGCAGCCGCTTTGGCTGTGATAGCCAACCTGCTCCGGACGACGAAGAGGAATTGCGCCTGGCGGGATAGAAGCGTTGGCGCAGGGCGGCGTGCCAGTCACGTCGGATTTGATAGTGGCGCTGCCGCCGCTGTCAGAAGTATAAGTGGCATTGCCGGGACCACCCAGGGCGCAGGGCGCATTCAAGACTGTCTGCGCCCGAATCCGCTCGCGCTCATTCTTCCCCGCTTCGAGAATCGCGGTCTGATTCGTGGATTCCCGGTTCGCGGAACTGACTGCCGAACTGACTGCGAGCGCTGCCAACCCGGCCCCGGCCGCAAGCGCTATGGGAGTGGAATCCCCTCCACTACCGTAGTAGTAGGGATTTCCTCTGTTCTTGGCCGCGCACCCCGAGCCGACTGCGCCTATCAGAAACACTGCCAGCAGAATTTTTAACGATGTCCTCATGGGACACCTCCTTTCCCGTGCTTTTCTTAATTATACCATACCTTTTCTAAAAACGCAATCCTTGGGTGGAGCCTGGGACAAGACCCTAAAAACGCTTTATTTTAATGGGTTTTTATGCCCTGCCGCTAAAAGCAAATTGGGGTAAAATAGAGTAATGCCTGAATTTGAGGAAGAAAAGCAGAAAAAACGCTTCAAGGAGCTTCGCGAAAAAGAAGCGGAGGAACTTACGAAAATCCTCGCTAAAAAACACCAGATCCCCTATCTGGACCTATCCAAAATTACGATTGACCTCGACTCGCTGAAAATCTTACCGGAAGACCAGGCGCGCTCGGGCGAGATGGCGGTTTTTCAGTCCGTGGGGAAAAAACTGCAGGTGGCCGTCCGCAACCCGGAGATCGGCAGAACCAAGCAAATCGTGCAAGAGCTTAAAGCCAAGCGTTTTGAGCCCGAACTTTTTCTGGTCTCCGAGCTCTCTTTGGAAAAAGCCTTCTCCCGTTATCCCGAAATCCCGGCTTTCACGGAAGTTTCTTCCGGGATCATCGACATCTCGCCCGAGCGCCTCGAAAAATTCCAAAGCCAGATCCAAGGGATGGGCACGCTGCGCGAGCTTCTGGGCTCGGCTACGGCCGAGCGCGAGGCGCGAAAAATCTCTGAAGTTCTTGAATTGATCCTGGCGGGAGCCCTGGCGCTCGACGCCTCCGACGTCCACATCGAACCCGGCGAGGCCAAAACGCTTTTGCGCTATCGCCTCGACGGAGTGCTCCAGGATTTAATTTCGATTCCCAACAAGGTTTACCAACTCCTTTTGTCGCGCCTCAAGCTCGTCTCGGAACTGAAGCTAAACGTAAGGGACCAGGCGCAGGACGGGAGATTTACCATCCGGACCCGCGAGGCCGACATGGAGGTAAGGACTTCTTCGCTCCCGGGGCCCTACGGCGAATCCCTGGTTTTGAGGGTGTTAAACCCCAGGACAATCCAGATGACTTTTGAGAACCTGGGGATCGAACGCGGCCTGCTTTCTTTAATCGCCGCGGAGCTCAAAAAGCCCAACGGCATGATTCTTACCACCGGCCCCACCGGATCGGGTAAAACCACCACCCTGTACACTTTCGTAAAAAAAGTCCAGACCCCGGAGATAAAAACCGTGACGATTGAAGATCCGATCGAATATCATATTCCCGGCATCACCCAGACCCAGGTGGATCCGGGAAAGGGGTATGATTTCGCCTCGGGCCTGCGTTCAATCTTAAGGCAGGACCCGGATGTGATTTTGGTGGGAGAAATCCGCGACTTCGAGACCGCCGAGACCGCGATGCACGCCGCGCTCACGGGACATCTCGTCTTCTCCACCCTGCACACCAACGACGCCGCCGGCACCGTCCCCCGCCTCATCGATCTTGGCGTAAAACCCAACATTATCGCGCCCGCCATCAACGTCGCGATGGCCCAGCGGCTTGTCCGGAAACTTTGCACCCAGTGCGCCAAGAAAGAAAAACCATCGCCGGCGGAATTTAAAATAATCGAGACTGAAATAAAAAATCTTCCGCCCCAGATCACCCGGCCGGACTTGAAAAACATTTTTTTGACCAAGCCGGCGGGATGCGAGGCCTGCAACCAAACCGGCTACAAAGGAAGAATAGGCGTCTTCGAAGCTTTTTTCGTGGACGACACGGTAGAACGCTTGATTTTGAAGGACCCATCCGGCGTCGCAATCAAAGAAGCGGCGAAGGCGCAGGGCATGCTCACCATGAAACAGGACGGCATTTTGAAAGTGCTCGCCGGGACCACCTCGCTGGAGGAACTCGAGCGAGTCGTGGGAGAATAAAAAATCCCGGCGAAAAGTCTCTAGGCAATTAACTCCCAGCATGGGTACCGGGAGCAAAAGAGGGCTCGGAGGATAGGCTCCAGCTTGTCCCGCCGAGGCGGGATGCCAAGCTGTCCTTCCAAAACCATCCAGGTAAGCGATACGCCTAATCGCCTAGAGACTTTCAGACAGGATGTATGGTATAAATAACCTAAAGGAGTATAGCAAAAATAGTATAAATTGTCAAGATCATGAGCCTGACCAACCCCAAAATTAGGGAAGAGGACCAATCCTTAGATCAGACCCTGCGGCCGCAGGTTTTTGAAGAATATATCGGCCAGGAGACGGTAAAGAAAAATTTGAAAATCCTGATCCAGGCGGCGACGGAGCGCGGCGAGCCGGTGGAGCACCTTTTGTTCTACGGCCCGGCCGGGCTCGGAAAAACCACCCTGGCTTACCTGATCGCCAAGGAGCTCGGCGCCCAGATCAAAGTAACCTCCGGCCCCGCCATCGAGCGGGTCGGGGATTTGGCTTCGATTCTGACAAACCTTTCGCCCGGCGACATTCTTTTTATCGACGAAGCGCACCGTTTAAACAAACTCATCGAGGAAATTTTATATCCGGCGCTGGAATCGCGCTCCCTGGACATCGTAATCGGCAAAGGGGCTTCGGCCCGCACCATTCAGCTGGAACTTCCGCCTTTTACGCTGATAGCGGCCACGACCAGAATCGCTCTTTTGTCTTCCCCTCTGCGCTCCAGGTTTTCCGGAGGAACTTTCCGGCTTGATTTCTATACCAGGGACGAAATAAAAAAAATAATCGCGCGTTCCTCGAAAATCCTGTCAGTAGCGTCCGAGCCCGAAGCCATCGAAGAAATTTCCCTGCGCTCGCGCTTTACCCCCAGAGTCGCCAACCGGCTCTTGAAACGTTGCCGCGACTTCGCGCAGGTTGAAAAATCGGAGACGCTGACAAAGGGGCTGGCCCTGAGCGCCCTGAATCTTTTGGAAATCGACCCGGTCGGGCTGGAATCGACCGATCGGATGATTCTGGATACCATCATATCTAAATTCGGCGGCGGACCAGTGGGGCTCACCACGCTCGCGGCCGCGACTTCGGAGGAAAAAGAAACCATCGAAGAAGTTTACGAGCCCTATCTGATGCGCCTAGGATTTTTGGAGCGAACGCCCCGGGGGCGCCTCGCGACCCCGCGCGCCTGGGAGCACCTTGGTTTCAAGCCCGCTTCCCAAAAACAGGAAAAATTGGTTTAGAAAAAGCCCGCACGGATGTTTGGTCCGACGGGCTTCCTTTTCAAAACGCTCACTTTGCAAAGGTTAAATCAGGTTATACGAAGACCCGTTTAGCCCAACCTCTTTCAGGGCATGCCTTTCGAAGCGGTTAATATCGCGCCGCAGGGTTCCTGCTTTAACCCTCCCATAGAGAGCGGGGATGCCAAGAAGTCTCTTGAGCTCCCCGAGAGAGTATAAAATGCCGTGTTTGGAAAAAACCTCGCAGGCCCGTCCCGTCACATCGTCAATCTTCTCAAGAGCCTCAAGTCTTTTAACCAGCCCCGCCCGTTCTTTCACAAGAGGGGAGGAGAAAGCGTGTTTTGGGACCAGACACTCTCGCTCCTCGGCCTCAAAGGAATCGAGTTTAGAGGGAGTCGTCTTCACCAACTTCACCTTGAGTCTGATTTTTGTCAAAAACGATTTTTTCTCTTTCGCGATGGCGCGAAAAAATCGAACACCCTCTTGGCAGTCTTCCAGAGAAGTATGGTCATGCTGTAGGGTGGTATAGCGAAACACCACCGTTACTGCGCGCTCGTCTCTATCGTCCTCCACGAAAGTCTTTATCCCGGCTGCTTCTGGGAAAGAGTGTTTTTTCAGCATCTCTTTGTAGAAAGACAGGAGTTTTCTTAGTTCTTGCTGATATTTATTTTTCATAGGCCCTCCTCGCCAAACTGAAGTTCTGGCCATTATAGCAGGGGGCGCTTTGAAATGCTAGGATGAAGACAATGCCAATCGGCTGGATTTTGCTCGGAATATTTCTGGCGGGATATTTTGCTTTTGCCTGGGCGGTCATCTGGAATTTACGGGTCTACGCTTTTTCCAAGCAAGCCAAGTGGATGACAAGGCTTTTTCTGACCCTGGCCGTTCTCCTGGCCCTTATGGCCGTTTTATCTTTCAACGCCGTCAGATGGAATGACATTTTAAGTGAATCGGCCCAAATTTTCTAGGCCTTTGCGAAGAAAATTTGGTAGCCGAACCTTAACCGAGCACATAAATTTCCAGACAAATAAATTCAAAAAACATAAGGTTGGAAATTTATGTGCTCGGTGCTCACTTTTTAGCCAAAGTCTTTATTAGAGATTTAATTAAGGTAGCTTTGTAAAAATTGGCATGCTTAAACTTGACCCGGAAGAGAAAATTTTAATAGCGTTGAATCACCACTGGATAGCCCTAGTAGCCCAGGCGGCGCTCATTTTAATTTTGATAATAGTGCCTTTGGCCATTTTCCCTTTTATCGCCGCCTCCTCGAATGCCCGACTCCTCGCCCCGCTCTTTTTCTTCATCGCCTCGCTTTGGTTTTTAATCACCCTCCTTCTGGCTTTCATTTTCTGGAGCGATTATTATCTCGACGTGCTGATAATCACCACGCGGCGCATCATCAACATCAACCAGGAAGGCGTCTTCAGGCGCGAGGTTGCCGAGTTCAGACTGGACAACGTGCAGGACATCAAAATCGAGGTGCCTAATTTCTTCGCCACCATGATGCACTACGGCAATCTGACCGTCGAAACCGCTTCGGAGTCGAGTTTTACCATTAAAGAGGTGCCGCGCGTCTACGAAGCCAAGGACCTGATTCTAAAATACTCGAGAACCAAATCCGAAACCCCGAATTTGAAATCCGAGACGGGCCCCAACGTTCAAATCTCCAATTTCTGACGTTTTAAATTACGCGCTTCGAACTTCGAACTTACACCATGAGCGGGCATTCCAGGTGGGCACAGATAAAACATAAAAAGGCGGCGGCGGATGCCAAAAAGGGCAAAGTATTTTCCAGGCTTTCGCGCCTCATCACGCTTGCGGCCAAAGAGTTGGGGCCGGACCCGAAAACCAACTCCAAACTCGAGCGCGCCGTGGCCGAAGCGCGCTCTGCCAACATGCCCCAGGACAATATCGCGCGCGCGATCTCAAGGGCCAAAGAGAAAGAGGCCTCGGACCTTAAAGAAGTGCTCTACGAAGCCCACGGCCCGGGGAGCTCAGCTCTTCTGATAGCGGCCGTCACGGACAATTCGAATCGCACCACGAGCGAGATCAAGCGCATCCTCGCCGAACACGGCGCCAAACTCGGTGAACGCGGCTCGGCCATGTGGGCCTTTGAAAAACGGGACGGGGATTTTGCGGCCAAATTCCCGACGGCCCTTCCCGGCCAAGACGCAAAAAAATTTGAAGAGCTTCTGGAAGCGCTCTCGGATCAGGAAGATGTGGAAAGCGTTTGGGCTAATGCCGACCTGCCCGCCGGCAGGCAGGAGTAAAATGAGAGTATTGGGGATCGATCCCGGAATTGAGAGACTGGGATGGGGGATCGTGGAGAAAACTCCAAAGAAAGCGGCATGCGTCTTGTCCGGCGTTAAAAAAACTTCGAAGATTAAATCCGAAGCGGCGCGGCTTGGGGAAATCATGGAATTCCTGGACGGACTTTTGAAAAGAGAGCGCCCAGATTTGATCTCCGTCGAGAAAATATTTTTTTCTAAAAACGTGAAAACCGCCCTGATTATCGGCGGGGTGCGGGGGATAATTCTGGCGCTCTCCGAAAAACACGGGATTAAGATAAAAGAATTCACGCCGTTGGAGGTAAAAGTGGCCCTTACGGGTTACGGGAGGGCCGGGAAGGAAAACGTGGCCCGCATGTTGCGCCTGTCTCTGGAATCGGCGCCCCCAAAAATGCTTGATGATGAATCGGACGCTCTGGCGGTAGCGCTTTGCGGAGCGTATTCGCGCCAGACGTAAAGTTATCCACAAGACGCCTTTGCAAGTCAAAAAATCCTCGCTATTTTCAAAGGAGTAGAAAGACTCTAAAGGTCTTATTACCATCTAAGACATTAATGATGAACAAAAGAAGGTTTGGCATCCCCATGGCTGACCGGACTGACGAAGAGGACTCGGACGTCGAACTGCCCGATGAAAAGATTCCGTCCGAGAGCGAGTGGGAAGAAGAGGAGGAAGAAGAAGCGCAGTGATTGACTAAAAATGCCCCCGCCTCGGCGGGGGCATTTTTAGCTCAAAGAGAAATTTTTAGAAAACGATGCTTGCCCACCCTGACCACGGCCCCGGAATCAGGCTTGAAGTTAGGATTTAAAATTACCTTGCCGCCAACTTCAATCGCGCCACCCTGCACCAGGCGCCGATACTCCGAAAAAGAGGAAGCGAGACCGGCGCGCTTCAAGATAACTCCCAAACTCTCGCCTCTGGAAAATCTGGCTGTCGTTTCAACTTCAAAAAGTTCCCCTCCCCGGAAAGTTTTTACGAAAAACGTCTCGGCGTCCAAAGCCGGCCCCTCGCCGTGATAGAGTTTAACCATTTCAAAAGCCAATCGCTGCTTTTGCTCCATCGGCGGCTGATTTAAAATTTCGTTTAGCTCGTCGCCCCCCCAGCCGGTCGCGAGCTGAAAATACTCCGAGATGAGCCCGTCTTGGAGCGACATTATCTTCCCAAACATGTCGCGCGGGCCGTCGGAAATATTTATGACGTTACCCCAAGAGGCGGACATTTTCCTTCCGTCCGTGCCGGGGAGCATCCGGACGGCCAGAATGTCCTGGGGCTTTTGCCCATAAGCTTTCTGGATGCTTCTCCCGGCGTGAAGGTTAAAAAGTTGATCTCTCCCGCCGACTTCCACGTCGGCCCTGACGGCAACCGAATCGTAGCCCTGCATTAGGGGATATAAAAACTCGCGCAAACTTATCTCCTCGTGTTTGGAATAACGCTCGGAGAAATTGCGGCGTTCCAGCATCTGACTAACCGTAAAAATCTCCGCCAGGCGCGATATTTCTTGGAAGTTCAGTTTTTTGAGCCACTCGCTGTTATAACGAATTTCGCATTTTTCCACGTCTAAAATCTTCCCGATCTGGGGCAGGTAGCTTTTCATGTTTTTTTTCACCTGGGTTTCGCTCAAAAAGGGGCGCTTTTCCAGCTTATCGGAGGGATCCCCGATCTGCGCCGTAAAATCCCCGATTATCAAAATGATCTTGTGTCCCAACTCTTGAAACTCTTTAAGCTTTCTCAAAGCTACCGCGCGCCCCAAATGGATTGTTTCTCCGGTAGGGTCAATCCCGTGTTTCACCCGAAGCTTTTTTTTACCAAGTTGTAAAACCTGGCGGAGATGCGCCTCGTCGGCAACCTCATAAACTCCGCGGCTCATTAAGCGACCGACGTTTTCTTCAGAAACCCGCCGCATAATTTTCACTCTACCATAAAACCCGGAAATCGCGTAAAATTCTACCCATGAAGCGGTTTTTGATCTGGACGGGCTTCCTCCTCATCTTGGCAGGCGGGGGAGTTTTGATCTTCGCCCAAACCAGCATGCCGGATTTTAAATCCCTAAAAGAGCGCCGGGTGGTTCAGTCCACCAAAATCTATGACCGCACCGGGGAGGTTTTGCTCTATGATATCCACGCCGAAGTAAAGCGGACCGTAATCGCATTCGACCAAATCCCCGAAAACGTAAAAAATGCCGCCATCGCGATTGAGGACTCGGATTTCTATTCGCACCGGGGCATCCGCGTCGGCTCCATCCTGCGCGCTTTCGCGGTAAATCTTTTTTCCGGCGAGATCCGCCAAGGCGGCAGCACCATTACCCAACAGCTCGTAAAAAACGCCCTCTTAACGCAGGAAAAAACTATAGTCCGCAAAGCAAAGGAGCTGATTTTGGCTTTCAAGGTGGAGTCCGTTTATTCCAAAGAGGAAATTCTGAATCTTTATTTGAACGAAATCCCATACGGTTCCAACGCTTACGGGATCGAGGCGGCAAGCGAAACTTTTTTTGGAAAATCGGCTAGGGAACTCGCCCTCGCCGAGGCGGCTTATCTCGCCGCCCTGCCCCGCGCTCCGACCCGTCTCTCCCCCTACGGCACCCGCCGGGAGGAGTTGGAGGCGCGAAAAAACCTGGTGTTGGAGCGCATGCGTTCTTTGGGGTTCATCTCGGACGAAGAGTTTTCAAGCGCCCGGAAAGAGGAGGTTAAGTTCATAAACCGGGCGCTGGAAGGCATCCGGGCGCCCCATTTCTCGCTCTTTGTGAAAGAGTATCTGGTGGAAAAATACGGGGAAGACGCGGTGGAGCGGGGGGGGCTTAAAGTCACCACAACCTTGAATTGGCAGTGGCAACAAAAGGCCCAGGAGCTCGCGAAACAATTCGCCGAGGACAACGAGAAAAAATTCAACGCTAGAAACCTGGGCCTCGTGGCGCTTGATCCTAAAACCGGAGAAATTGCGGTGATGGTGGGGTCGCGCGACTATTTTGACACAAAAAACGAAGGGAACTTCAACGTTGCCCTCGCGCGTCGCCAGCCCGGCTCGTCTTTCAAGCCCGTTGTTTACGCCGCAGCTTTCGAGAAAGGGTACGACCCAAAAACGGTCGTATTTGATCTCCCGACCGAATTCAACCCAAGCTGCAACCCCGACGGCACGCCCGGTCCGAGCGTCGAGCCAAAGGAGTGTTACCATCCAGAAAACTACGACCTGAAACACCGCGGCCCCATTTCTCTGCGGGGAGCTTTGGCGCAGTCCGTAAACGTGCCCTCGGTAAAAGTCCTGTACCTGGCGGGGCTCAAGGATTCCATCGGGCTTGCGGAACGGCTGGGTATTTCAACTTTGACCGATCCCGACCGCTATGGTCTGACGTTGGTGCTGGGGGGAGGAGAGGTGAGGTTGCTGGAGCTGACCGGGGCCTACGGCGCCTTCGCGAACGACGGGGTTTTGAACAAGCCTACACCTATTTTAAAAATTACAAACGCCTCGGGGAAAATACTGGAGGAACATAAAAAAGAGGAGCGCTCGGCCTTGGAGCCGCAGATAGCGCGCCTCATCTCGGACGTGCTTTCGGACAACGACGCGAGAGCCCCGCTTTTCGGCCACCAGTCCCTGCTCTATTTTCCGGACCGCCCGGTCGCGGTCAAAACTGGAACCACCAATGATTACCGGGATGCCTGGGTAATAGGATATACTCCCAACCTCGCAGCCGGGGTCTGGGTGGGAAATAACGACAACTCCCCGATGGAAAAAAAGGTGGCGGGATTCATCGCCGCTCCCTTCTGGAACGCTTTTCTTTCAGAGATTTTCAAAGAACTCCCGCGCGAAGAGTTCCGGGCGCCAGTTTTGACCAACCCCCCCAAGCCGGTTTTAAAAGGGGCGTGGGAAGGGGGCAAGGTTTATGAAATAGACAAAGTAACAAAAAAACTTGCCACCCAATTCACTCCGGAGGAGTTAGTGGAGGAGAAAGTAATCCGCGAGGTGCATTCCATCCTGTACTGGGCAAGCAAAGACGACCCCCTGGGAGTGCGCCCGTCCGATCCCGCTTCCGACCCCCAGTTTAAAAATTGGGAAAGCGCGGTCCGCGCCTGGGCTCTGGACAACGGCCTCGGAGACGAAACGGAGGAAGTCGCGCCGAAAGAATATGACGATCTCCACCGCCCGGAATTCGCCCCGAAGGCCAGCTTCACGGAGCCGAGGGAGGAAAATTTCCCGGCTGGCTCTCGCGTCCGAGTTTCGCTTCAAATCGAGAGCCGTTTCCCGATCGAACAGATAGACCTGTTCGCAGGAAGCCGGTATCTGGCGTCACTGAAATCACATCCCTTTGAATATTTCTTTGACCTGACCAGCGAGCCCGGGGAAATATTCGAGCTCTCGGCGCGAATCTACGACCGGGTACGCAACCAGACAACCATTTCAAAAACAATCAAAGTATCTGAAAACTGAGTTCGTCCGGGGCGCGGGGTCCGAGCTCCAGACGTAATTTCTTCAGAATTTCGTCCCGCCTCAAAAAAAGTTCGCTTTTAAGCACGGCGGAGGAGGAGACAATCAGGGTTCTGCCGCGAAATTTCACGCCGATCTGATCGGAGGATAGAACTTCATTCAAAATCCGCCGGGTCTTCTCTTCGAGTTCCCCCGGGCGGGGAGAAAGAACCCCCGAGAACTTCCCTAAAAAGTTTTCCAAGCGCCTCCAGGGCATCTTAAACCGTGCGCATGGGCATGACAAGTTGGAAATACGAGCTCTCGTTCTGCCCCTTTATTAAAACCGCCTTCCCCGAGCCGTTAAAGCCTAGGAAAACCTTTGGTTCGCTGACGGCCGCCAAAGCGTCCAGGAGATAGCGATAATTGAAAGAGGCCTCCAGCTCCTCCCCTGAAATTTTTGCCGGAGCCATAGAGTGGTGCTCCCCGGTATCGCTCTCTCTGGCGCTCACTTCCAAAAGGTCCCTGCCTTTGCTGATCCGCAAAATAACGTCGGAGAGGCGCGAAGAGAAAACGCTGGCGGCTCTAATCGCCCCCGACAGGTGCGCCCGGTCCAGAACTACTTGAGTCAGAAAGGACTTTGGAACTATGCCGCGATAGTCCGGGAAGCTCCCCTCATTAAGGCGCGAGGTAAAAGAAATATTCCGCGAGGCGAACAAAATTTGGTTTTTGGTGTAAGAAACCTCGATGTCTTCCCCGACACCCTCAAAAATCCGCAATGCCTCCTGAGCGCTTCTTTGGGGCAGAAGAAGCGCCACCGAGTCAACCGGATACCCGGTCTTGTATTCCGCCAAGCGGAAAGAGTCGGTCGCTGTGAAGGTAAGCGGAGTTTTACCCTGGGAAAAAATAAAAACGCTTGCGAGCTCCGGTCGGGAAGTTGAACTGGACGCGGCAGGCAAGACATGGGCGAGAGCCGAGACGAGCAGGGCGGGGGGGATGCTGAAAAAGTGTTCCTTTTTTACTTTCGGCAAAACCGGGAAGTCGTCCGGGGGAAAACACTTCAAGTCCGTTGAGGAGGTTTGCGAGATAAGATTCAAGTTGTGGTTCGAGCTTTCAACCGTTAGCTCCCCGTCAGGCATCGAGCTCAGAAGTTGCAGTAGGGTCCTGGCCGGCGCGGCTGCTTCGCCGGCTTGGGACGATTTGACGGAAAGGTTGGCTTCAAAACCAACCTCTAGGTTCGTGCTCGTTATCGTGAGGCTGTTTTTTGAGGCCCTAAGCAAAACGGCGGAAAGGATGGGGAGGGTGGGATTTTTACTGGAGCTTTTCTCGGCGAGCGAGACCAGTCTTTGCAAATCATTTTTTTCTAAAGTTATCCTCATACTATTATTAGACTTGTGGTTTTGTGGGTTACTACGATAAACCCAGGTTTTTTCTTTGGAAGGCGACAGCG
>CAZPXU010000002.1:17771-22469 GCA_964590055.1 uncultured Candidatus Saccharibacteria bacterium
TTATTAAGATTAGCAGAACGGCAAAGCGGGCTTGTTCTTTAGGATCTATGGCGTTTTTTATACCAATGTATCTCGCAGTTTGTGCCCCGTCTCAGCATACCCCTATCCCCCGTTGTACTCGTATATTTTTTCGCGGATTCTTCTTATTTCCTCCACCAATACTCCATCGCGCTTTAAGCCCTGCAGCACTTTTTCGTAAGCGTGGATGGCGGTGGTGTGGTCTCTCCCGCCGAAGCGCTGGCCAATGAAGGGGTAAGAGCCGCTGAAGTCCTCCCGCAGGAGATACATTGCCACCTGTCTCGGTTTGACCACTTCTTTCTTTCTTGTTTTCTCGTAGAGGATCTTCTCATTTACGTCGTAAAAATCAGCCACGGATTTTATGATCTGGTTGGCGGTGACTATTCGTTTGGGGCGCGAGTTCTTGACGAGGATTTCCTTAACCTCCGCGGTGGTGGCGATTCTTCCCAGCAGCTTTGACTTGGCCACTACCGAGTTTAGGGCGCCCTCCAGCTCCCTGATGTTTTTCTCGACGCCGGAGGCGATAAATTCCAGGATTTCCTCCGTCAAGAAAGACTCTTTTCCTTGAGATTTGGATTTCAAAATAGCCAGGCGCGATTCGTACTCCGGTTGCGATATGTCCGCCACCATTCCGCCCGCAAACCGGCTCTTGAGGCGCTCTTCCAAATCCTGAATGGATTGCGGCGGCTTGTCGGACGAGAACACCACCTGCCGCCCGGATTCGTAAAGAGCGTTGAAGGTGTGAAAAAATTCCTCCTGGGTTTTTGTTTTCCCGGCGATGAACTGGATATCGTCGATGATCAGGAGGTCGTGGGAGCGGTATTTTTCCTTAAACAGGTTCGCTTCGTTCGCCTGCATGGAGGAAACAAGCTCGTTGGTAAAACGCTCGGCGGTAACATATTGCACTTTGAGCCGCGGGGAGGATTTTTTTGTCGCGTTTCCGATGGCCTGCAAAAGGTGAGTTTTCCCAAGGCCGACTCCTCCGTAGATGAAGAGGGGATTGTAGGCCTGCCCCAGGTTTTTGCTTACTGCGAGAGAGGCGGCGTGCGCTAACTCGTTAAAAGATCCCACGATGAAAGAGTCGAAAGTATAGCGCGGGTTCAAATTTGTTTCCCGGTCCACCAGTAGCTCTTTAAACTCAAGCTGTTCGCTCTCCGCCGCGATTTCCCGCCGCAATTTGTTTTTCTGAAGCAGGGGCTGGAGCTGGGAGGAGATGATAAACTCCACGCTCCGAACTTCCGGGGAAAGGGAGCGGAGCGCTTTTAAGATAAACTTGTGATATTTGTATTCGAGCCACTCTTTGGCGAAAGCGTTCGGGACTTGCAGGATCACGGCCCCCTCTTTGTGTGCCACAATGGCGGTATTTTGAAACCAGGTTACGAAATTGGCTTTCGAAACCAACACCTCCAGCTCGTTTAGGGCCGCATGCCACAATTCTTCGTTGGTCATGTCTCAATCTTATGCTTTGCCGTTAAATTCGCTACCCCCTTCAACATTACTAGAATGTTAATAAACTGGGAATTATTTGTGAATCTTGCAAATGTCCGCATTTGTTGTACAATGAGATGTAATGTCCACGACCTATAACCCGAAGAAAATCAAACGCAAACGCTCTCATGGCTTTCTTTCCAGGCGTCGCACCTCGGGAGGAAGGGCCGTAATGCGAAGGCGTCGGCAGAAAGGACGAAAGCGGCTTTCCGTCTGAGGCAGGGCGACATGTTGCCTAGGAGATTCAGGCTGTCCTCGAGGTCGGACATCGAAAAAGTTTTAAAAAGGGGCAAAATTCTTAGAACCGAGTATTTTTCCATGAGATTTTTGGCAACAAACTTGCCGGAGGGCAGGGCGGGGTTCGTGGTTTCCTCCTCCGCAGCGAGGAAAGCCGCGGGGCGCAACCTGTTGAAGCGGCGCGCCAGGGAGATAATCCATAAGAAAATAAAAAATTTCACAAAGGGATACGATGTCCTCTTTATTTTTTTTAAAACCGCCGCTCTGCTCTCTTTTTCCGAGCTGAAACGGAGTCTGGAAGACGGACTGGCTCGGGCCGGAATTTTATGAAGAGCCTCGTAATAAAAATAATAGAGTTTTACCAGAAATTTTTGTCTCCGGATCAGAGCATATTCTCCGCTCGCCGCAAGTACTGCGTTTTTTATCCTTCTTGTTCTCAATACACCAAGGAAGCCGTTCTTCGCGGCGGAGCGTGGTATGGGCTGAGGAAAGGAGTCCTAAGAGTTTTGCGTTGCCATCCTTTTCAAACTAAATTTTGCGACCCCATTCTGCCATTAGCCCCCTGCTCTCCGTTTATTACGAGGTTCTTTACCGACCCCTGGCGAATGCCCTGGTTTTTCTGACCTCTTTGTTGCCCGGGCATGACGTAGGGCTCGCGATTATTTTGTTGACTCTGCTGGTGCGCCTGATTCTTTTCCCGTTATCGCATAAATCCCTTCTGACCCAGATCAAACTGAAAAGTTTGGAGCCGGAGATTAAAAAAATTAAAAGCGAAGCGAAGGACGGCGCAGAGCAGGGGCGGCGCACCATGGAACTTTACCGGGAACGCGGGGTCAGCCCTTTCTCGGGCTGCCTTACCCTCTTGATCCAACTCCCGATTTTAATCGCGCTCTATCAGGTTTTTTGGAAAGGCATCTCTTTCGGCGGGCTGGAGCTTTATTCTTTTGTGGCGCGGCCGGATTTTATCCAAACCAAGTTCCTGGGCTTTCTGGATTTGGCCGGCCGGAGCTGGAGCTTGGCCGCTTTGGCCGCCATCTCCCAATTTTTACAGATCCGGTTGGCGCTCCCCTCCCTTCCCAAGGGCGGCGGGAGCATGCAGGAGGAATTTTCGCGGGCTTTTGCGGTCCAGTCCCGCTACGTTCTGCCGCTTGTCATTTTTTATATCTCCCTGCGCCTGCCCGCCGCCTTGTCCTTATATTGGACAGTGACGAACATTTTTGGTATGGTGCATGAAAGCCCGGTCAGGCGCCGGGCCGAAAAAACTTATGGCATCGGAGGAGGAGAAAATCAAAGAAATAATTGAAGCAATTTTGTCTAAAATCGGCGCAATGGGGCAGGTAGAAATGGCGGAGACAACCGAAAATCTGCAGTTTACAATCCGAACTCCGGAAGCCGGACTTTTGATAGGCGAGGGTGGGGAAAATTTAATCGCGCTCAATCACATTCTGAAGCGAATCGTGGAGAAGCAGGTCGGCCGGACCCGGCTTCCGTTTTCGCTTGACGTGAACGACTATCAAAAGCAGAAAGCCGACGAGATAAAAGATCTCGCCGTTATGTCGGCCAAGCGCGTCAGGTTTTTTAAAAAAGAAGTGGTGCTCCGCCCGATGACTTCCTATGAGCGGAGAATAGTGCATGCGGCGCTGACCGAGTACCCGGACATCCAGACCGAATCCCGCGGCGAGGAGCCGTCGCGCTCCGTCGTGATCAAGCCTTTTCTCCCCGAAGCTTAAAGCCCCCGACCTGAAGCGTTGGGGGCTTTGTGTTTTAGGGCTTGAGATCGGCTTTCCACAGAGAGCCGTCCCGGCGGTTAATGAAGAAAAACACGCTTTCGTCCCCGGATAAAAACGGATTTACCGCATCCGGACGCCCCTCCAGCCCGAAACTTTCCGCCGAGAACGTCTCGGTGTTTATTTTTACCAATATGTCCGAGAAAGAAATTTTGCCCCGATACCAGTCGTCCGGGTGGATGGTTTGCGGGAGGGGAACGGTGAGGGCGCAGAACAGGGCTTTTTTGTCGAGTTGGGACCAGACGCACTTGGCCGGGATGACTTTAAGGCTCCCCGTTTTTATTTTTCTGGTTCCGATGTTGAAGAGGGAAGACGAAATGGTCCGGTTGTCGCGGTCGGACTGGGAAAATAACAAATCTCGTCCGTTGGTTGAAATCTCCAGTCCCAGCCGGGGACCGAGAAATTTATCAAATGACCCCGTCGCGAGGTTTAATCGGTAAAGAAAGCCGTCCGCAAAAGCCGAGGGCGAATTTGCCAAGTAAAGATTTGACTCTTCCGGCCAGTAGATTCTCCAGCCCCTGAATGGATTTCTCATGATCACTTTCTGACCTTTATTGTCGGGGGCGGCAATTACAACGGAACTCTCCTCGCCGGTTGTCAGCGTATAAGCGATCCGATCTCCCTTGGGAGAGAAAACCACGTCTTGAACGCCGGGCGGGAGAAAAACCCCCTGGGTGGAAGAAGACGTGAAGCGGACCGAGAGCACGTTCAGGTTGCTTGAAGACAAATATTTTAAAATCGCTCGCGTCCCGTCGGGCGACCAGGTGACCTCGAAAATTCCGGGGATGGTGGTGTTGGAAACCCTGGTTTTATTTTGCCCGTCGGGGTCAATTTCGAAAACATGCCCGGTCTCGCGCTCAATATAGCGGACTTTGCCTCTCGCAAAAGTCGCTCCGGAGACGCTCTCGGAAACCAATTTTTGGGCGGTGAGTTTTGGGACGCCGGCCTCTGTGGGGGGCGTCCCGCCCTCCTCTCCCTCGGGTCGGAGCGCTTTCTGGTGGCCTCGTTGCCGATTGCGGAATCCGCCACCGTCGCGCTCCAGAGATCGTGGGACGCCGCGTTGGCGCCTCTGCGCGCGCTGCAGCGCCGGCTGCTTCTGATCGGACTCCTGGCCCTGGCCGCAACGGCGCTGCTCGGAACCGCCATCGCGCACGGCGTCACCGCCCCC
>CAZPXU010000003.1:0-10973 GCA_964590055.1 uncultured Candidatus Saccharibacteria bacterium
GACTGGAACCGCTATAAGATGGAACTTGCCAAGAAGTTCGCTCTCGACAAAAAAACGCTCACTTTTTACACCTGCGGAGGGCTTGTTGACCTCTGCAAAGGAGGCCACGCCTCCGCCCTCTCGGAAATTGACCCAGAGAGTTTCAAGCTGGAACGGGTAGCCGGCGCCTACTGGCGCGGAGACGAAAAAAACAAAATGCTCACCCGCATCTACGGCTTGGCTTTTGAAAACAAAAAGGAACTTGAACATTACCTCTGGCGCGAGGAAGAAGCCAAAAAACGCGACCACCGCAAGCTGGGGAAAGAGCTCGACCTTTTCAGTTTCCACGAGGAAGCTCCGGGTTTTGTATTCTGGCATCCAAAAGGAATGCTCCTAAGAGAGGCGCTAATGAACATATACAATAAATTGCACAAAGACGCCGGATATCAGACGGTCTCAACCCCGATTCTGCTCTCCGAAGAATTGTGGCGCCGCTCCGGCCACTGGGATAATTACAAAGACAAAATGTATTTTACCAAAATAGACAAAAGGACCTTCGCCATAAAGCCGATGAATTGTCCCGGAACCATTCTGCTCTATAAAGAACATCCCCGTTCTTGGAGAAATTTTCCCTTGCGGCTAGCTGAAGCCGGAGAAGTGCATCGGCACGAACCGTCGGGAACTCTGCATGGGCTGTTCAGAGTGAGGGCTTTCCGGCAGGACGATGCTCATATTTTTGTCCGCGAAGAGCAGGTTGAAGAAGAAATAAAAAATATCGTCACCCTGACCCTGAAATTCTATGAAATGATGGGGTTCCCGGAAGTGGAAGTTGAACTCTCCACCCGTCCGGAAAAATATATCGGAAGCCGGGCGGTCTGGACTAAGGCGGAAAACACCTTGGCAAAAGTTTTAAAGGATTTGAATATAAAATTCAAGCTCAACAAGGGAGACGGAGCGTTTTACGGACCGAAAATAGATTTTCACATCAAGGACAGCGCCTCCCGCCTTTGGCAATGCGGCACGATTCAGCTTGATTTCTTTATGCCGGAACGATTCGAGCTCGAATATGCCGATAAAGACGGCCTCAAAAAACGTCCCATCATGATTCACCGAACCGTCATCGGCTCAATCCAGCGATTTGCCGGCATTATAATCGAACACTTCAAGGGAGCTTTCCCGTTTTGGCTCGCTCCGGTACAGGTCGCGGTTTTGTCCATAAACGAGAAGGTTAATGACTATGCCGAGAAAGTTCTGAAAGATTTAAAAAATAATAATATCCGCGCCGAGCTTGATTTAAGAAACGAATCCATCAACAAAAAAATCCGGGAGGCGGAGCTCCAGAAAATCCCCTATCTGTTGGTAATCGGCGAGAAAGAAGCCGCCGCGGGCAAAGTCGCCGTCCGCGAGCGCGGGAGGGGTGATTTGGGGCAAACAACTCTGGAAAAATTTTTAACGCTCGCAAAATAGTTCAGCGGCCTCCGAAAAAAGAGACCGCTGATACTTTGGCCGTATAGAAACGGCTAAGACTCTATGAAAAGGCCGTCCGGCAGGCGCGGCGCCTTATAGCTCGCATCTTGCGGCAGAAGGACTGTGAAGGAACTTGTCGTGCGGGGGGCCCGATAGAGACTTCCCACAATCTCCACGAGCTCGCCGCGATGTCCGTGTGCCCGCTTGCACTCCTCTTCCGCCAGCAGGCGCGCGTGCATGTTGTCCTGCTTCGCAAGCTCGATCATTTCTTGGCTAAAAATGCGGTGCCAGTGTTCCTCGGTTCTTTCCCCGTCCTGTCGCCGGAATATCGCAATCCCCACCGCTGTTCTTATGGCCATAAAGAACCCTCCTCTTTTGGTTTTTTGATGTCGGACAGATGGTATAATATTTTATCAGTCATGTCAATAGAAAACCGAGTGCCGATAAGATACAATGTAAGGATATGAAAAAATTTATTTTTGTGTTTTCTTTCGCGGCGCTGGCGCTCTTGCTCGCCGCAGGCACGGCATCAGCCGATCACGACCCGGCAACCGCGGCCATTTTGGAAGCGGAATCGCTCGGCATAGATGATCTCGGCGTTTCGGAGCCGACGCTTCTTCCGACCAACCCGTTTTATTTTCTAAAATCCTGGCGCAACGGTTTTCGGCGCCTTACCACCTTCAATCCCGTCAAGAAAGCGGAGCTGGAATTGAGGCTGGCGGACGAGAAAATAGCCGAGACCAAAAAATTGGCGGATAAAAGCCCGGAGCGTACCGCGGCCATCGAGCGCGCCCTCGTAAATTACCAAACGGCGCAGGAACGGCTCAAAGCCAGACTGGAAGCTCTCAAAGAAACAAGCCAAAACCCCAGAGTGGACGAACTTCTTGAAAAGCTCGCCGAGCGCGCGGTGAAGCACGAAAAGATTTTTGCCGAACTTCAGGAAAAGTTCGAGGACCAGAAAAATCTGAAAGAAAAGTTCGAAAAAGCCAGGGAAAAGGTGGAAGAAAGCGTCGCCCAGGCCGGTGAAAAAGACGGGGCCCAGCTCGCCAAAAAAATAGCAAAAGCCCTGGAAGAGGTGCGGGGAAGCGATCTCAAGCACGTGATTTCTTTCGAAATCCTCGATCGTCTTGAAAATAAAGCGGGCAAAAAACTCAGAGCAGAGCTCTTCAAGGTGCGCGAAGACACCGCCCGGATATTCGAAGACGAACTCGAAGAATTCGCGAAAGAACACGCCACCACCTCGCCGAAAATTCTGGAGGAAGCATTGAAAGAACTGCCCGGCGACAAGGCGCGGCGCCTTATAATCCTGGAGGAATTTGGTCCGGAGCTCGAGGCCAAATTGCGCGAGGCTTTCAAAAACGCGGCGGACGATTTGGAGGATGAATTGGAAGAGCGCAAAGAAGACCTGGCCTCAAAAGCCCAGGAAGCGATAAAAGAGGCCAAAGAAAAACTGGCCGAGCTTGAAGAAGAGCTTGCAAAATACGAAGGAAGCGTCCCTGCCGGATTTGACGGGCTTAAGGCCAATGCCCAGTCGCACTTAGACGCGGCCCTGAAAGCATTGGACGAGAAAAAATTCGGAGAGGCCTTCGGACAAGCGCGTTCTGCTCAAGTGCTCGCCAGAAACGCGCTTCGCGCCTTAAAAAACGAGCGGCCGGATGAGGACGACTTAGAGGAAGATATCTCGGAACTTAAGGAAAAACTTGATAAAGCGGAGAGCGCAGCCAATGAGTTTGTCGGAGATTTGAAAGCCAAAGCGGTTCAAGCTTTGAAAAACGCCCGTTTCCATCTGGAACTCGCCGTGGAAACGGCGGCAAAGGGCGAGCTCCGAGACGCCAAGAAACACTTGGAAGAGGCAAAAAGCTTTTTTAGAACCGCGGAGCGCATCATGAAAGAAGCGGGCCGAAGCGCAAAAGAAGAGAAACAATCGGCCCAAAAACCTCCGGAAACGAATGAGCCGGCCATCTGCACCCTGGAGTATAAACCCGTCTGCGGCGCGGACGGCAAAACATATTCCAACGCCTGCCACGCAAAGCGCGCAGGGACGGAGGTCAAATATGAAAGAGAGTGCGCAAAACCGGAAACGAGCGCAGTCGAGCCGGAGGACAAACCGGAATTGTCGGCACGGGAGAGCCGGGGCCGCGCTGAAGTTGAATTTAAAGTCGAAGCCGACGACGCCGGTTTTTATCCCGCAGGCGCGATAACGGCGGCCAGGGGTTCAAAAGTCCGATTGCATCTGATTGTAAAAACCGAGAGGGTCTATTTCGGGGGGCTTGATTTTCGTTCGGATAAATTCAAAACCGGGTCCGTAAAACCCGGCGAGGATACCACAGTTGAATTTACGGCCGACGATTCTTTCGTAATTTCTTCATACTGGCCGCTCTCGGGCGTGAAAAAAGCCGAGTTGCGAGTCGAAGTAAAATAAAAGTGCCGGGGGAAAAACTAATCGTGATTGTCGGACCGACGGCCTCCGGCAAAAGTGAATTCGCCATAAAACTTGCTCGCAAAATTAGGGGGGAGATTATCTCCGCTGATTCCCGGCAAATTTACAAAGGGCTCGACATCGGCACGGCAAAAATCATCCCCAAAGAAATGCGCGGGGTCAGGCATTATTGTCTCGATATCGCTCCGCCACAAAAACGTCTGACCTTCGTTGACTGGAAAAAATGCGCCGAAGAAGCAATCGATACGATATATCGTATCGGCAAGACTCCCATTATTGTTGGGGGCACAATGTTCTATATCAAAGCGCTTGTGGACGGCCTGGCTCTGCCGCAAGTTCCGCCGAATCCTCTGCTTCGTAAAAAACTGGAAAAAAGGTCCACTGAAACTCTTTTCAAAATCCTTCAGAAAAAGGATTCAACGCGCGCCAGTACCATTGAGCGCAAAAATAAGCGCCGCTTGATTCGAGCGCTTGAAATTGTCGAGGCCATCGGTAAAGTCCCCAAGCTAAAACGCGAGCAAAAATATGACGCGGCTTTTATCGGAATTAGACGAGAGCCAAAGGAATTAAAAAAACGGATCGAAAAAAGGACGAAACAAATGCTCCAAGGAGGTTTAATCCGGGAAGTCGCCGCTTTGAAAAAATCCGGCCTTAGTTGGCGGCGAATTTACGAGTTCGGTTTTGAGTATAAATATCCGGCGTTCTATCTCCAGAAAAAGATACCAAAACAGGAAATGATTAATTCCATCAATAAAGAAACTTTCGCCTACGCCCGCCGCCAGATGCTCTGGCTCAAAAAAGATAAAAGAACCAAGTGGGTTAAAGAGCTTTCTGAAATAGCTCCTTGAGAGTCTCGGGGTTCGCGCCGAGTTTCTTGGATTTAGCCTCGCGCATGGCTTGACCCACCAAGAACTGCAGAGAAGCTTCCTTGCCGTTCTTGTAGTCTTGGACGGCCTGGGAATTTGCGGCGATAACGTTTTTCGCGATTTCCTCAAGCGCAGCAGAATCGTCAGTTACCAAAAATCCTTCGCTTTTGGCAATCTCCGAGGGGTCTTGGCCGGTTTCCAGCATTAATCTTAAAATATCCTTCGCGCCGCGCGAGGAAATTTCCCCCAAGGCCGCCATTTTCATAAGCTCCCCGAAGTTCTCCGGCGTTATCCGTCGGCTGGCGGACATCTCCTCTGCCGAAAGTTCTTTATCCCTCAAAAGCCCGGACAGGTCCGAGGTAATATAATTTACCGCAAGCTCAATTATCTTTGCGGGTTCCGTCTCGGAAGCCCATTTCTGGGCCTCCGAAACCGCGGCTTCAAAAAACTCCGAGAGTTTTTTATCGCGAACGAAAATCTCAAGTTTCTCGCCGTCCACGCCGTATTCTTTCTTAAAACGCGCCCGCTTTTGGCTCGGAAGCTCCGGAAGCTCGGGGCTAAATTCCGGGACTTCGGACAGTTTCAAGGGCGGCAGGTCGGGTTCCGGAAAATAGCGGTAGTCGTGCGCTTCCTCTTTGGAGCGCTGGGAGACGGTTTTTTCTTCAATATCATCCCAGCCGCGGGTTTCCTGTTTTATCCTTTCCCCTTTTTCCAAGAGCTTTGATTGGCGCTCTATTTCATATTGAATGGCCTTCTCCACCGCGCGGAAAGAATTTATGTTTTTAACTTCCACTTTCGTGCCCAATTTGGAATCAACCGAAACAGAAATATTCGCCTCCACGCGCATCTGCCCTTTTTCCATATCGGCGTCTGAAATTCCCAGATAGCGCAAAATCAGCTGAAGTTCTTCGGCAAATCCTCGCGCCTCTTTAGACGATGCCATATCGGGCTCGGTAACCAACTCCAGGAGCGGCACTCCGGCACGATTAAAATCGACGAGCGTGGCTTTGCTTTTCGAATCGTGCACCAAGCGCGCGGCGTCTTCTTCCAAATGCACGCGAGTTATCCTCACTTTTTTTCCAGAGGGCTTGCTTCGCTTCGCGGGCGAAGCGGGCAGTTCCAAGATGCCCGCTTTCACAAGCGGGTGGGGATATTGAGAAATTTGATACCCCTTGGGCAAATCCGGATAAAAATAATTCTTGCGGTCAAAACGGCTCTCATCCGCAAGCTGGGCGCCAAGCGCCTGACCCAATTTCAAAACATGCCCGACGGCTTCCTTATTCGCAACCGGAAGTGTCCCGGGATGTCCCAGACAGACAGGGCAGATATTTGTATTGGGATGCTTTTCCAAAGGGTCATTCAAGCATGAACAGAACATCTTGGTTTTAGTTTTCAGTTCGGCGTGGATTTCCAGCCCAATGGTCGGAGTAAATTTCATGATTTAAATTTTAACATTTTCCGGCCCGCGTTTCGAATTCCCCCGCATCCCAAGGTCTCCAAATATAAATAGGCCTGACACGATGTTAGCTGTGACAGGCCTATTTTGTTGTTTCAGCGCCGGGCCTTAAAAACCGCTACTCTTCCGAAGCCCGCACCCCCGCCGCCTCCCATTCGAAATGGGTGGGGTGGCGGGTAGCCGGCCGATGGAGAGCGACATAGCGCACCTGCTCTCCTTCGGTCAAAAAGGCAAGCCGCCCCCGCTTGGCAACATTCCACCACCTGACCAGCGCCGCTCCCTTGTTGGTGGAAATGGCGCCCTTGCCCTGGGCGTAATTCCACCACAGCACCCGTCCGAAGTTGGGAGCAAGGCCATTGGTCTTTGCCTCGGGCAAGGGCTCGTAGCCGACAAGTGGTTCAAGCTCCTCGAGCCTCGATGCCAAAAGCGGCAGGACAAACTCTCCAACAGCTTCCCACTCGCTGCCGGGCGGCCAGCTCTCAAACCCCGGAAAGACCACTTTCTCGCCGTCCCAGTAGGCCTTCAGCGTGAAGTTCTGCTGAACGGTGAAGAAGAAGGCGCCCATCTGGGAGATAAGCGCCGCTTCCCACACCTCAAAGAGGCCGCGGGGCTTTTCCTCCACCAAGCGAAGGCTGTTGGGATATAGTGCCATGGGGACCTCCCTAACGGGAGGCAACCCTATGTATTTCCGCTCTATCCCTACTCCTTTCACGTACCAGAGCGTTCTGCTTCCTCGCACTCGCAAGGGGCTTATCTTTCTCCCCCCACTTATTCTCCGCTCCACGACAAGCCCGTGTATGCGGCGCCCGGGAGAAAGCCTGGCCTTTATTCTGGCCAAACCCGGCGTGAGCTTGCCCACATAACCGTCTTCCTGGACGGTCAGCGGCGCGTCGTTGAACAACACCTCAAATCGGACGTCCTCTCTATCCATAGGTCCCTCCTTGGCTGGTTGACGTCAGTAATGCGCCTATATTGCTGTCAAAAAAACCATAGTTGTGTTAGATTATAGCAGTTTGACATAAATATGTCAACGCCAGGGCGATATTTCCATAAGGCAAGGGCGGTAAAAAATCTCTTGAATAGCGTCTTAAAACCGAATATACTTCTAGCCATATGCTTTCCTATACCGATTTAACCCCCGGCAGGGCTTTCGTTCTCGACGGCGAGCCCTACGAGGTTTTGGACTATCAATTCGTCCGGATGCAGCAGAGAAAACCGGTGGTGCAAACTAAAATAAAAAACCTCGCGACCGGCAAAGTCGTAGCCAAAACTTTTCAGCCCTCCGACACTTTCCAGGAAGCCGAAATCGAAAAGGAGGAGCTTGTTTTCATCTACGCCCGCCGCGGCGAGTATATTTTCCAGCGCCCCGGAAATCCGAAAGATCGCCTCACGCTCCAAGAAGATCTTCTGGGCGAGGCGGCAAAATTCTTAAAATCCAATCTTGCCGTCACGGCCCACAAATTCAACGAAAAAATAATCAGCGTGAAATTGCCGATTAAAATCGACTATCTCGTGAAAGAAGCCCCGCCGGGGTTCAAGGGTGACACGGCGACGGGCGGAACGAAATCGGCGACCCTGGAAAACGGACTCCAAATTCAAGTTCCGCTTTTCATCGAAGCGGGAGACACGGTTCGGGCGAATACCCAATCCGGCGAATATACCGAGAGGGTCAAAAAAGCATAGACGCGCCAAAGGGTCGAGGCTCCGGCCAAAGCGTCACAGGAAATTAAAATAGGATGGAGACCAGAAGCGCAAGCCCGGAAAACACCCCGCTCAAGACAAGACCGGTTGTGAATGGAAAATAAAATTTGAAACTTTCTTTCTCGAAAGTGACGTCGCCCGGAAGCCTGCCCAGCGGCACGGATTTATCCAGAAAAATCGCAACCAGCCCGGCTACGATCAGGAGAATCCCGAGGAATATAATAAGTTTGCCGATGGGGGACATTTACCCTCCTAACTTTTTGAAATAATCACCTATAATCGAATTATACATATGCGCTGAAAAGTTTGGAGGGTTAATACTTGATTACAAAGTCGTTAAAGCGCTCGCCCAGGCCGACGGCGTCGATTTCATAGCGATCCACCCTGGCAAAGATGGGGCCGCGCTTGGCCCATTCGAAAAGCTCGGTCACTTTCCTCTTTTCCCCTCGCGCCACGATCTCCAATGAACCGTCTTCGAGGTTCCTGACATAACCTAAAAGCCCCAAAGCTTCGGCGCGACGTTTCGCCGAGTCGCGAAATAAAACCCGCTGCACCCTTCCGAAAACGCGCATCCTTTCGTATAACTCTCCTTGACCCTCGGCCATAATGCCCTTTCTTTTTTCTTACCTTTAATATATACTAAAAGAACGTTCTTGAGTAATTTGTTTCGTAATATGAAGTTAAATCATGTGGCGATTATACCGGACGGGAACCGAAGGTGGGCGAGAAACGAGGGGTTAGAGCCGACCGTCGGCCACGAAAAAGGTTTTGAGATTTTCAAAGACGTGGCGCGGGAAGCGAGAAAGCTTGACATCCCCTACCTCACGGCCTGGGGTCTTTCGCGGGACAACGCTCTAAAACGGGGCGTACGAGAACTGAAATTCCTCTACAACCGCTTTCAGGAGAATTTTGAAAAACTCCTTCAAGATAAAGAAATCCATGAGGACAAAGTGAAAGTGCGGGTGCTGGGCGAATGGCCGCGCTTTTTCCCATCCAAGCTTAAAACCGCGATTGAGAAAGTGGAACAAGCCACCCAAGGTTATCATAAATTCAACCTAACCTTCCTTCTGGCCTATGACGGCCGCCGGGAGATGGCCGAAGCTTTCCGTCGGGCTCAACATAACGCCACGACCAACAATTCGGAGCTTAAAACCTATCTTTGGACCAAAGACCTTCCGCCCGTGGACTTGGTAATTCGCACCGGAGGGAACCCCCATTGGTCCGCCGGCTTTTTAATGTGGCACACGGCTGACTCCGAATTTTACTTCACAAAAACCTTCTGGCCTGCTTTTAAAACCGGGGAATTTCGCAAGGCCGTCGAGGAATATCGCCGCCGCCCAAGAAATCTGGGCAAATAGAATTTAATTCTGCCGCCCGCCGGCGAAACGAAGAGCCGCCTCCAAGAGGCGTTTTTTATCTTGGGGGAGTTTGAGGGCGGCCAGCGCCGTCAGCGCTTTTTGTTCAAATTTCTCCCGCTCTCCTTTCAAAAACGGCGCATTAGAAGAACCGTCGAGCTCGTCATCCCGAAGTTGAAAGACGGCGCCGCAAAGCTCACCGAATTTTTCAAGCTTTTTCAATAAAGGAGCCCGGATGTTTGCCAAAACGCCCCCCATAAGAAGCGGCAGGGAGAAAGTATAGCGCGCGGTTTTATAACGGTACATCCGCAAGACCTCCGCCCGGCCGACCTGCCCGCCGGAGATTGAATAAACGTCCTGCATCTGGCCAACGCACACGGCCGCGAGCTCCTTCGCAAAAAGCGGCCGGAGATTTTGTGGCAATATTTCAAACGCCAGGAAAAAGCCCAGATCCCCGGCGCAAATTCCCATGCTTTCCCCGAAACGCCGCGCTGTTCTTCTTTGGGGAGCAAGGGCAACATACTGCGCGAAAATGGTTTTCCGCCCGCGCCGCCAAAAATCCTCGTCCATAATGTCGTCATGGATTAAAAGCGAGGAATGCGCCAGCTCCAAAGCGGCGGCCGCCGCAATGGCCTCCCGGCTGGCCCTTTTCTCTTTTAAAAGGTAGGACAATATCACCAGCGCTCCGCGCAAAGTCTTCCCGCGCTTCGCAAAAACCCGCAACCGCCTCAGGGCGTCGCTGCCCCACGGATTGATTTTGAAAAATTCCTTTTCCTTCTCCTTCAAAAACCCGTCTAAAAATACCTCAATGGGCGGCTTATAAATACGGAAAAATTTTTCCATCAGAGATATTTATTCAAAAACGTGATGGTTTTGGACCAAGCGTCCTTGGCCGCGGTTTCGTTGTAAACCGGGCGCTCTTCGTTCGCGAAAGCGTGATCGGCATCTTCATAGACGTAAACCTCGCACGGCTTCTCCATCTTTTTAAGCGCGTCGCAAAAACGGAAAACCAAATCTTTCGGAATTCCCTTGTCGAGCCCTCCGAAAATTCCCAAAATCGGCGAGGGAATGTTTGATAAAACTTCCTCGTCGTCCAAAACGCGCCCGTAATAAATCACGTAAGCTCCGGTTTTAACTCCCCTCGTCGCAGCTTCAAAAGTGACTCCCCCGCCCATGCAAAAGCCCCAAATCCCGACTTTCTCGGGTTTAATGCCCAAAGTTCCGAAGTAAGAAACTGCGCTCCGGATATTCTCAAGCGCTTCATCCGTTTTGAGCTCTTCCTTCATCCGGCGCGCCTCGTTGGCGTCGGTTGCGATTTTCCCTTTGTATAAATCAATCGCCAGCGCCGCAAAACCCTCGTTCGCCGCGCGCAGAGCGACATTTTTCATCTGTTGATTCAGGCCCCAGAACTCGTGTATTAAAATCAGCGCCATGCCGTTGGGGTTTTGAGGTTTTGCCGAATATCCTTCGCAATTGGGCGCGTATCGGACTTCCATAACCATTAATTCTATACCTCCCGCAGAGATTTGACAAAACTAATATAATATGCTAGCATTAAAGATAACAAGGAGGTGGTTCCGATGACATGGAAATTACTGTTGGCAGGACTGGTTCTTGTTTTGTACGTTTATCTGATTTTCGCGTACGGCACGAGTATTACAGCGCACGCCGAAAAAAAGATAGATGACGGCAAAATGGTTTTCGTGGAA
>CAZPXU010000003.1:11073-12260 GCA_964590055.1 uncultured Candidatus Saccharibacteria bacterium
AATAAATCCCGCCTTCCGCGCCCGCGACGGCGCATCGCAGCAGGTGGGAACCGGGACGGAGAAGCAATTCCCAATCGGAATGAGCCTTGAGGGGAGGCTCGAGTTTGGCTCCGTCCGAAACCGGACACCCTTCTGGAAACCGCAGACTCCAGAGGGGTGTTTTTTTATTTATGGTCACAAAACGCAAGCGCCCCGACTTCCATGGAAGCCGGGGCTTTTGTGCAAGATAAAGACCATCCCCTTCAAGCGTCGCGCGTGTTCGTATCGTCCGGCATCCGCATGAAAAACAGGTCGGAGAGAGCTTCAAAATGCTCCCTGGCGATATGACCGCAGGCCAAGCGCAGCGAAAACTTAACGTTTTTCAAGCGATACCAGTATACCATCCCTGCGATTTCCGAGACGGCCAATAATTTTTGTACGGACATCTCCTCGCTCTGCCCTCCGGAAACAGCCACGGCGAGCGAGGCCGCCGAACTGCAAGTCTCGAGGAGAAACGTCTCCTGAGATAAAAGAGCGCAACTGACGGCGCAGATTATTACGGCCATTTTTTCCTCGGAAATATCCGCTTTCCGAAAAAACTCTTCCGCAAAACCTGGAAACGCTTCTTTGCGACGTTGATCCACGACGCCACCTCCTCTCAAAAAATTATTAAGGAGCATGCCCCCCTGCTCCCTAATTGTCATGATACCGGGAATCTAAAACTCTACCAAGAGCCGAACCAAAAGTCGGACGGGAGCGCGAGGAGTGCCTTTATGAACCTCGCATGTCAAGCCAGCGCCCAATATGCTTGAAATCGCGTTTAAGCCAGGCGGCATTGGAGATGATGCGTTCGGTAACCTGCTCCACGGTACGCTCCGCCGACGGAGCTTTGTGTTTTCTGAAAAAATCCCTTACCTCGCCGGCTCGTTCCTTGGAAACAAAGTTTTCGGCCGGCCTGACAATTCGAGAGAGGATGTGATTTCCCTGCCCATAGCGAGCAAGGAAAAAATCCCAATGGCGCTTCAAAAACGTCCAAGCCAGCTCGCGCCCCCGGGGCGAGGTCCAAACCGCCTCCCAGATGCCCGGGATATCCTGGTTGCGAACCTTGCCGGAAATCAAAAAATCAAGAGTTTTTGAAATTAACTTCTCGTCGCAAAAAATCCCAAGCGCCCTCCCCAGGCGATTTTTCTCTTCGTGAAGAGTGGCTC
>CAZPXU010000003.1:12270-20818 GCA_964590055.1 uncultured Candidatus Saccharibacteria bacterium
CTGCGGTAAAGCGCCACGACATCCGCATATTCCCTGAAGCCGCCGTTTTTTGCCACAATTCCGTAAACGGCGGAGCGGAGATCGGGAGCGATGTGACTCTTGCCGCTTTTATGCAGTAAAAAACGCCTGCGGGCTTGGGCGATTGTCCCGGCATCGCCGTAGCGTCCAAACTGACTCAAAGCCACGGCGCGAAGCAGCGTATCGGTATGGGTTTCCTTCGGCTTTCTTTCCCAGCCGAGCCGCGCCGCCAAAACCGAAAAAATCTCCCTGCCGAAAGCGTTATACGGCTCCTCCAGCCTGCCGCCTTCAAGCAGCAGGGCTACTTTGCCTATGTTCCCCGCCAAATCCGCCCAAACCGTGTAATCGTCTTCCAGACGGTAAAAGCGGGCGAGATCCAGAGCGGCAGTAGTCGGAAGTTCTCCGGACTCGGCCAGAGCAAAGGCGTCATTTTGAATGCTGAAACGGTCGCGCTCGCCAAATTCTTTCTTCTCAACCGGCTTTTTCAAGCGCTCCAGCATCAAAACCGGATAGTCTGTACGAAAAACACCAACGGCTCCGGCGTTCAGCTTTAACCAGCCGCTTTTGGGCTTGGCAAATTTCATAGCGGCGGCGCGAAGCAGGCGCTTTTGCGGTTTTTTTTCTCCGGCGCGCAAGAATGAAACCGGCACAAGCCAGCGAGTGTCATCTTTTGCGTTTTTTCGCGAAACGGCGCTTGAAAAAAAGCGGCGTTGGCGAATCTCAAAAAATTTTCCCCTGTCCGAAACGCGCAAAACCGGATAACCCGCTTTCCGGGTCCAGTTTTTCATGATGCTTTGAACCGGTTTTCCGGACACTTCTTCCAAAGCCCTCCATAAATCAGCGGTCGTGGCGTTGGCGTATTGATGTTTTTTCAAATAATGCTTCAGGCCGTTTCGAAAGTTTTTCTCACCCAGATAGTCGGCCAGCATCCGAATTACCGAAGCGCCCTTGGAGTAACTGACCGCGTCAAAAATTTCTCCGATCTCGTTGGGATGATGCACCGGAACCTCAATGGGGTGGGTGTTCAAAAGCGCGTCCAAATCAAAGGCGCGCGCCAAATCCTGGCGTATAAACTGGGTCCAGATGTTCCACTCGGGGAAAAGATGATCTACGGCCAGGTATTCTATCCAGGAAGCGAAACCCTCGTTCAGCCACAAATGCGTCCACCATTCCATCGTGACCAGGTTTCCGAACCATTGGTGCGCGAGCTCATGGGCAATGACCAGCGCCACCCATTGTTTGTTTTGCAGAGACGAATGCTCCGGGTCCACCAAAAGTGCGGACTCGCGATAAGTCACCGCCCCCCAGTTTTCCATGGCGCCCGCGGCAAAATCCGGAATCGCAATTAGGTCCAAAACCGGCAAGGGGTACGGAGTCCCGAAATATTTCGCGTAGTAAGAAAGGGTCTTCCGGGCGACATCCAAGGCGAATTTCGCCTGGTGTTTTTTACCAGGAGTCGTGAAAACTCTAACCGTAATGCCTTCTTTCGTCTTGGCCTCCACATGCTCAAACTGGCCCACGATGAAAGCCAGAAGATAGGTAGACATTTTGGGGGTTGGGGCAAATTCCACAATCCGATAGCCGGACACGTGTTCCCGAACGGAAGTTTCGTAGGTGTTGGAAATTGCCCGGCAATGTTTAGGCACAATCAGGGTTACGTCAAAAATGGCCTTGGCGGAGGGTTCGTCCACGCAAGGAAAGGCGCGGCGGGCATCCGTGGACTCAAACTGGGTCGTGGCCAGATAGCAGGTCTTACCCTCCAGTTCGTAGCTGCTGTGGTAAAATCCCCGCATCCTGTCGTTTAGTATCCCGCGAAAGCCGAGTTTCAGCTCTCCCCTTCCTCTCGGTATTTTTCCTGAAAACCGGATAACGGCCGTCTCGGATTTTAGATCATAGTTAATGCTTCGCGCCTTAATCTCTCCTTCTTTATTCCGCAAAGAAGCGCGTTCAATCCTAACCTCGTGAGCGTGGAGCGTGATTTTATCGGACGGCTTGGTCATGCGAAACGAGATGACTTCCTCGCCTTTGAAAGTGAATTTTTCCAAATCCGGATGCAGAACGATTTTATAGCGCTCCGGACGGAAATGCTTGGCCAGACGCGCGGAGGTCTTTGATTTATGACGCTGTTTCATCAATCATTACGTTAACTCAAAAAAATTGAACCCGAAAGAAATATTATCAACAATTTCTAGATTTTGTAAGGGGGAGCGATGCCGCTCCCCCCTACTTTCACGGCAGGCCTACTTAACGCCCGCCGTGTCCGCCGTGATTGCCGTGGTTACCCACAAAATCACCCCCTTTCCTCTAAAGATCACGAGGGGAAATAAAAAATCTCCCCTCGAAAACCTAGGGGAGCAGGGAGAAATGAGCTTATTTTAAAACGCCAAACTAGGCTTTCGAGGAAAGACTTTCGAAAACCCGATGATGATTTATGCTTGTCGATAATTTCACACTCATGCCGTAAATCCAGCTTACCAAACGGGGGAAAGAAGTCAAGGGGGGCCAATATTGGGACGGCTTGACAACCAAAACCCGGCCGCATAAACTGAAGTTATGCACGCTTCGAGATTACAAAAGGGCCTTTGGGCGGTAACGGCAGTCCTCCTTGGTAAACGAGAGGGGCCTTTTTAGTCTCAAATAATTCAAAAGACAAAAAGACTAAAACCGGCCCCTTAAGGGGCCGGTTTTAGTCGAGCTTGCCCATACGCCCGAGGGATTTGAGGCCTTGGGGCGTATGGGCCAAGTTCTGCAGGAACGCTCCGCTACAACGGAGAGGTGGGACCCAAGCGCAAGCTTGGGTCCCGGCCCACCAGTTCTTTTTACTTTTTAGTCCTTCCAAGTTAAGCCGGCCGCTTTCCAAGTGGTCGGCATTCTTTATTTCCTAAGGCCGTCCGGCCCGCGGCGCTATCCCTCGGCCTTAACTCCCTCGATCCGCTCCATTATTTTTAAAACCTCGGCCGGATAGCTTTTGATCACCGTGCCGTTATAGTGCAAAAGTTTCTCGCGAGTCTCGCCGGAATAGTAGCGTTTGGTGTTAGCATTCGACCCGCCCAAATTCCAGGCCACGACCTCTATCGCCTCTTCAACGGAATCAAAACCAATGCGACAGGAAGCCCAGCCAAAAGGATTATTCCTGCAAAAACGGACGTGCTTGCCGCCGGTGGATTCGCGAACGGCGATGGCCGGCAAAAGCCGCCAGTCGAGCCCGTTTTTCTCCGCCTCCAAAACGAGCTTGTCCCCCCAGCCCTCCAAAGGCATGCCGCGTTTGGCAAAATAGGCGTCAATCTTCCCGGCGCGCTCGTCTCTTATGATCATCGCCTGGGCTAAAACCTGTTCCGGCTCCCGAAGCACGGGCGCAAAGGCCACCTGCGTTAACGGAAACTTTATCAAAAGGAAGGGGATTAAAACCCTGGCAAATCTTTGAAGTTTTTTATTACTCATTCAAGGCGGTCTCTCCGCCAGTGCCACTCATCCGCTTCGCTCGCCAATCGGCGCGCGAAGACAACAATTCGGCTTAAATCCTCAATAAAAAGCCCCATTTAAGGGCTTATTTAAGGATATATCCAGGCTAGCATGTTTTGCCTGTTTTGTCCACCCCCGCATCCGAACATAAAATCAGAACTGCTCTCACATCAGCCACTGCACCCGGCCGACCGAGCCGTCCGTAAGGCGTACCTTGATGCCCCGGGGATGCGAGGAGCCCGGGCTCAAAACCTCCTTCACGATCCCCTGCTTGTATTTATCCGTGCCGTAATTTTCTTTCTCGATAACCCAGACCGCGCTCCCCGGCCGGATCTCGCCCCGGCCGGGAGGCTTTGGATTGTCGTGATCGTTCTTTCGCATGTTAAAAATCATTCATAGCGAAGCGCTTCGATGGGACTTTTTAAAGAGGCCTTGCGGGCCGGGTAAAGCCCGAAAACAAGGCCCACCGCAGCCGAAACCAAAAGCCCCGCCAAAGCCGCCGAGAGCGGAAAAGTAAAAGACCAATCAAGCCCCGCGAAGCTGGAGAGCGCAAGCGCAAAGAGAAACGAAAGAACGGCTCCCAAAAGCACGCCAATAACGCCTCCGGCGAGAGTAAGCATGACGGCTTCAAGCAAAAACTGATTCAAAATGTCGCGGTTCGTCGCCCCGACGGCTTTGCGAAGCCCGATCTCGCGCGTCCGCTCCGTTACCGATACCAGCATGATGTTCATGATCCCGATGCCGCCCACTAAAAGCGAGATCGCCGCGATGGAAGCCAAAAATAGCGTCAGAACGCTCGTGATGGTGCCTAGGCGCGCTGCGAGATCGGCTTGGGTCTCCACGAAAAAATCATCCTTGTCGGGGGTGTCGATATTGTGAGAATTTCTAAGCGTGATTTTAACGTCGCTGACGGTGCGGGATATTTCTTCCTCCGAGCGCGGCTGGATGATAAAGCGGTGAAAATACCTAATCCCGAAAATATACTGCTGGGCGGTGGTATAAGGAACCAGCGCCATCTCGTCGAAATTGAAAAAAGAAACCTGCCCCTTTCTGGGGAGAATGCCGACCACACGGAAATTCCGCCCTTTTATCTTAAGCCGCTCGCCCAGGGCCTGGGACTCGCCGAAAAGCTCGTCTTTCACCCTGGCGCCGATCACGACCGCAGCCGAGCGGTTTTTAACGTCGTCCTGGGTAAAAAACACTCCGCGCTCAGGAGCGAGGTCGAAAATCTCCCCGACGAGTTCCGAGACGCCGAGCACGGTAAGCCGGTAGGTCTCTTCTTCATGCGAAGCGGAGGCGCCGCCGAAAACCACCGGCATTATTTTTTCCAAAGTCGGTACGTTTTCCTTCCGTTGGAGCGCTTGAAAATCTTTTTCCTTGAGAGAATCGGAAAAGGTCTGGGCGATGTCGGAGGGCCCTTTGGGCTCGCGCCCGGGGACCACCGCGATGGTTTTGGAGCCAAGCCCCTGAATCTGCCCCAAAATCAGGTTTTGCGCTCCCCTCCCGAGCGAAACCACCAGGATTACCGCCGCAATGCCTATGACTATGCCCAAAATCGTGAGCGCGGAGCGGGGTTTATGGGCGGCGAGCCCGGACGCGGCGGTTTTGAGGGTGTGGCGAAAAATCATTTTTTAAAATCCTCGCGGGCGCGGTGGCGGTGCTCGACTCTCGTGTCCGACGCGATTTTGCCGTCTAAAAGCTGGATAATCCGCCTGGCGTGTTCGGCGGTGTAGGTCTCATGGGTTATCAAAATAACGGTGCGCCCTTCTTCCTCGTTCAAGCGCTGGATAATCTCCATGACGACTCTTCCCGATTTTGAATCCAGATTCCCGGTCGGCTCGTCGGCAAAAATAACTTCCGGGCCGAGCACCAAAGCGCGGGCGATGGCGACCCGCTGTCTCTCGCCTCCGGAAAGCTGGGAGGATTCATGATTTTTCCTGGGAGCAAGCCCCACGGCCGCGACGGCTTTTTCGGTGAGCTCGTCCCATTCTGATTCCGGCGTCCGGGAATAAGTGAGCGGGAGCCGGACGTTTTCCCAAACCGTGGCCCGGGGAAGAAGATTGAAAGCCTGAAAAATAAACCCCATTTTTTTATTCCGTATCCCGGCGAGTTCGTCCTCTCCCACGTCACGGATGGTCTTGCCGTCAAAGCGGTACTCTCCCGCCGACTCCCGGTCTAAAAATCCCAGGATATGAAGGAGCGTGGATTTGCCCGAGCCCGACGGCCCCATGATAGCCACGAAATCTCCGGAATCGATTTCAAACGAAACTCCCCCGAGCGCCGGAGTCCTCGTCTCTCCCTCTTCATAAACTTTCTCAAGCCCCCTGGCGGAGATAAGCGGCATTTTATTCTCCGGAGACGATGATCCGCTCCCCCTCCGAAATTCCGGAAATTATCTCGATGTTCCCGTCCGAGCCCCGAAGCCCTGTCGTAACCTTGACCTCCTCAATTTTCCCGTCTTTCAAGACTCTCACGAACTTCCCGCCGTCTTTCGAAATCACGGCGCGCTGCGGAATCACTATGACCTTGTCCCTCCTCTCGCCCCCAACGTCCACGTTCGCGGTCATTCCGGATCTGAGGCGCTCATCCCGGGAGGAAAAAAGGAGAGTTATTTTATAAGTTGTCACCCCTTCAATGATGGTTTCAGCTGGGTCAATTTTGCCGACCTTAGCTTCAAAAACAACGTCCGAGCCGTAGGCGTCAAGCGTTACTTTCGCGCCCGCCCCGACTTTTATCTTCGCGATGTCCGCCTCCGGCACGTTCGCTTCAATTTCAAAGTCAGATTCGGACATGACCGACACCTGTCCCGCGCCCGCAGCGACAATCTCGCCGATCTTGGCATCCGAGCGCGTCACTTTGCCGGAAAATGGGGCGCGGATAAAAGTTTTGGCAAGCTGGGCCTCGATGTTTTTTATCCCGGCCCGGGTTTTCTCGACGCGCGCCTCCTGGGCTAAAAGTTCCTGGGCGGAGGCGCCGGCCTCTTTAACCGCCAACTCGCCGGAAGCGATAATCCAATCCGCCTCGGCCGAAGAAAGATTGTTTATGGCCGTGTTCAAATTCGTGCGCGCGGTGGAAACATCCGAGCGGTAGGCGTCAATCGTCGCCTGCGACAAGCTCCCGCCCGCTTTCAGGGCGTTCACCGCCGCGGCCGCCTGGTCTAAAAAATTTTTTACGATTCCGAGATTGCCCTTGGTCTTCAAGACCGAAGCCTTAAGGTCGGAGGAATTCGCGCTAACCCCGGCCAGGCGCTCCTGCCACGCTTCCAGAACGCTCCCAACCGTAACCCGGCCCGCTTCCAGCGCCGTGGCGCCGTCGGTTATGAAAGTAACCTTGGGGTTCGGCGTCTGGGGATTTGAAAAAAACTGGTCAACGCGGTTTCGAACGGCGTCATCGGATTTGGTGTAAGCGTCCTCCAGCTTATCCAAAAGATTCTGGTGAGTCCGGGAAACTTTGGCCCGGGCCACCTCCAAATCCTCCGGCCTCGGCCCCATTTCAAGCTCGGCGAGATCCGCCTCCTCGGCTTTAAGATCGGCTCGGGCCTGTTCCAGCTGGGCCGAAAGCTCGGCATTTTCAAGCGCCACCAAAATCTGCCCCGCAAAAACTTTGTCGCCGACTCCGGCCCCGAGCCGGGCGACGCGCCCGCTTTTCTCAAAAGCGAGCTCAACCGATTCGGCCGGCTTAACCCGCCCCGTCACGCTCACTTCCTGGCGAATGTCGCCGCGCTTGGCCTCGATTAAATCCTCGGCGGCCTTCTCAAAAGGACTGAAGTAGAACAAAACCGCCGCGGCGGCAAGAACGACGACTAGCGCCGGAACATAAAAAAACGGTCTGGTTACAAATCTCGCTGTCTTCATAGAAAATAAAAGTGAGTTACCCAATTATACCCGCTTTCGCGCTTTGCCGCCATGCTTCGCGAAAACGGTGGTTCTACGGTTCAAAGCCCCTCACAATCCAAAAGTCGTGCCGGAGCGCGTTGTCATTCTCGTCAAAAAACACTTTTCCCAGAAATTTTTTTCCTTTCAAAAAAAGCCCAAACCAATGGCGGTCGGCCGACCACATCTCGTCAAACGGAAGCTCGTCCGCCCCAAACCACCGGGGCCGCATTTCTTCCGACTCTCTCGGCTCACCCTCGAAATTTCCTACTCTGAAAACATGAACCTGTAAAATCCCGGGCTTGCCCAAAAATTCAAAATCAATTATCCCCGCTTTTTCGACTCCCAAAGGCAAAATCCCGGCTTCCTCGACAAACTCCCTTTTAAGAGCCGTCTCTATGGATTCTCCTTCTTTAACCTTCCCGCCGAACCCGTTCCAGCGCCCCGCTCCGAATCCGCGCTTTTTCATGCCCAAAAGCACTCTCGGATGCTGATGAACTATGCCGAGCGTCAGAATTTTTTTCATAAGAATATCCTGATACGTTATCGCCTGATTAAAAACTCAATTTCTGTTTTTCGAATCCGAATAATTTTTCGTTTATAAGCTCAATCTTTGCAGGTTTCAGGATATACCAAGAATCTCCCTCCAAAACGTCTTCGTTTTCCTTGGGCGCCGGCTTACCTCTCTTCGCATAGTGTCTCAATGCTAAGTCGGGGCGCTCCCCGTCAACTTTTTCGGCAACGCCTTCAAACTGAATCCCCAAATTGTCTTCACCGGGACCGCTCACGGTTATGGTGCCGGCTACCCGGCTGTTTTTAATGATCGCTTGAGAATGGCGTGTCACAGGACTAGATATCCAGTAAATATTGAAATCGCCATCGTGAACATAAATTACATCCGCCACCCACACCCCGCCCTCATCCAAAGTCGCGAGGCTCATCAGATAACCTTTTTCAAGAACTTCTTTGATTAATTGTTTTATATCCTCATTTCCCATGGCACTTCTTGATGTATAACATGAATAGGAAAAACGCTAATTCGCATCAAGAACCTTCCATGAAAATCTTCCGACCCTTTCATATAAATTTTTTGGCAAAAGAGTCATTTCCATGCCAAAAGTTGAATAATAACTCACATCTTGCTCATTTATGCTCTCATAATAGATGGTAATTTGGGGGATAAATTCGAAAAACGG
>CAZPXU010000004.1:0-18640 GCA_964590055.1 uncultured Candidatus Saccharibacteria bacterium
GGAACCGCGCTGGTTTCGACAAAGAGGCCGGAATCAATGACCTCTTCGAACTCCTCCAGCGGCACCATGAGATTTGCCATAATCTCGTTGGCGTTCGGTTTTCTCGCCTCTGCCGTCTTCTCAAGACCGGTCGCCAGGAAAAGATGGGCCGGAAGCCCGTGGTCTTCCGGGCCCGCTCCACGGTATTTGCCGGTCTCAATCATGACCCGGCCAAGGTAGTGCCACTTTCCCTCGCCATACCCCGTCTCGCGAAGATAGGCTTCCTGAGTCCTGGCTAGGATTTCATCCGGTAAAGCATCGGGCTTGATGCGTCCGATGCCGCCCGGCGGGAGTTCCCAGCCTGCCTGATTGATGCCGGGTTTCCACTGAACGAGGGTTATGACCTGGCCCTCGGCGGTAACCCCAAAACAGACCGACCAGCCGAAATGGCGAAGAAGGGAATAATATTCCTCAACGCCGTTGCCTGTCCGAAGTTTATACGCGAGGACTTGCCCAAAGAAAGGGATTTTATACCCCAACTCTGCTTCCCCGACGAGCGGCCAACCTTGAAACCGCTCTTCGCCCGCCAACTCTTTGAAACGTGCTGTTGCGCTCATGGCGCACCTCCTTAGGGGAGAAATTTTTCCAGCCTTTGGGGCTGGTTGACCTTAAAAAAACTAACATAAATAATAAACATCTGTCAAGGCGATGACTTGAAAACCTACGGAATTGTTATATTATCTAAACCATGGCAAAAGATACGCAAACGGGCAGAGTTTTGAAATGTCAAATCTGCGGCGCGGCCAAACTCAAACTTATTATCGGTTTCGGGCATCATCCGCCCTGCGACTCGCTCGTGACAAAGGAAGAGCTTCATAAGCCCGAGATATTTTTTCCTTTGAATCTGGTACGCTGCCTTAAATGCGGCTTGGTACAGCTTGACTATATCGCCCCTCCAGAAATAGTTTTCCATCCCAAATATCCCTACCGCACCGGAATCACAAAAATGCTTACGGATAATTTCAAGGAGCTTGCCGAAACCTTAATTAAAAAATATTCACTCCAAAGGGGAGATTTGGTTATAGACATCGGCTCCAACGACGGCACGGCCCTAAAGCCCTTTAAGCAGGCGGGAATGCGGGTTTTGGGGGTGGAGCCCACGGATGTCTATAAAATCGCCTTAAAAGACGGCATACCGACCATAAAGGCCTTTTTCACCGAGGAGGTCGCCCGTAAAATCGAAAAAAAATACGGCAAGGCCAAAGTCATAATCGCGACCAACGTCTTCGCGCACGTGGCCGAACTGGCCTCTTTCATGCGGGGGCTTAAAAAACTTTTGACGCCCGACGGAAATTTTGTCTCCGAATCGCAATATCTTCTCGACACCGTCCAAAAGCTTCAGTACGACACGATTTACCACGAACACCTTCGCTATTATTCCTTAAAGCCGCTCCAGGCGCTTTTTAAAAAATACGGCTTTACGCTAACCGATGCCGAGCGCATTTTTTCCTCCGGCGGCTCCATCCGGGTTTTTGCCGCAAACGGGCGCGGGGAAAAATCTTCTCCGCGCGTGAAAGTTCTAATCAAGACCGAGGAAAAATTCGGCCTGTACGGCAAACAGGCCTATTCCAATTTTAAAAAGCGTGTAGAACGAGCACGCCTTGAGCTTACACGCCTCCTTTCCGAACTTAAACTGAAAGGTAAAAGCGTAGCCGGCGTGGGCTCCCCCGGGCGCGGCAGCACCATCATGAATTATTGCCACCTCGATGAGCTTTTGGTCGCTTACGCCGCCGAGCAATCCTCTTCTTTAAAACTAGGGCTTTTCACTCCCGGCGTGCATCTTCCGGTAATTGAAGAGAAAAAACTGTTTCAAAAACAGCCGGATTACGCTTTGATGTTCTCCTGGCATATCGGCCCGGAGCTCATGAAAAAACTACGCCACAAAGGGCTTAAATCAAAATTCATCGTTCCCCTTCCAAAACCAAAAATAATATGATTAATCCCCCACTAATCTCAAACTGCGACCTGCGAGAGAAAATAGTTTCGGGCGAAGCGCTTCGCTCAACTTGCAAGTTGCAACAAAACATCTCACTAAGATTGGTGGGGGGATAAATATCGGCATCATCGGCACCGGTTTCGGCGGGAAAATTCATCTCCCGGGATTCCAAAAAATAAAAGGAGCGAGAGTTTTGGCAATTGCCGGAAGAGATTTAAAAAAAACAAAAGAGCTCGCTAAAAAATACAAAGTTCCGCTCGCTTTTAAAAACTGGCGGGAGTTAGTCCGCCATCCGGAAATTGATGCCGTGAGCATTGCCACCCCTCCCTATCTTCACGCCCCCATGGCGCTGGAAGCCATAAAACGCGGAAAACATGTTTTTTGCGAAAAACCGCTCGCGATGAGCGTCGAAGAAGCCCAAAAAATGCTGCGGGCGGCCCGAAGGGCCAGAATCCGCCACGCGATTGACTTTGAGTTCAGAGAAACGCCGCATTTTAAATTTTTCAAAGAACTTCTTTTGCAAAAACGGATAGGGAAACTTCGCTATATCAATATCTCCTGGCTTACGGGCGGGCGCGCCGGCCCCAATGTGCCCTACGGCTGGCAAAATAATGCCAAGCTTGGCGGAGGGACGCTACTTGCTTTCGCTTCACACATGGTTGACTACCTGGAATGGTTTTTCGGACCGGTTCAAAAAATTTTAGCAAATTTAATCATCGCCAAAAAATACACCGGAGGTAAAAAGGTTTCGGCCGACGATACCTGCGACATATTGATGGAGTTCTCTGACGGAACATCGGCTAACCTCGCGTTCTCCAACGTGCTCCCTGGCAATTCGGGGCACAAAATAACCGCCTACGGGGGGGAGGGAAAGCTCGAACTGCTAAATCCAAACCTTGACAATTTTGACATGGTCTACGGATTTGAAATTTGGGAGACAAAACTTGGAGAGCACTCTCCAAAAAAACTATCTCTGCCTTCGCGCTTCGGCCGTCTCCCCAGATATCCGGACGGTAGATTGGCCCTTTTCGCAAAGACCGCCCAGAATTTCATCGCCTCCATAAAAAAAGGCAAAAATCTTGGCCCTTCTTTCAGAGAGGGCCTCCGGGCGCAAATAATTCTTGAGGCGGCTCAAAAATCAAACCGCCTGGGAAGGTGGATTACGCTCCCCCGATAAACTTCCACTTGAGAATTTTCAAAATCAGGAAAAAGTGCCGCCTAATTTCCCTGGGATAATTCATTTTGGATACCCCATATTGGCGCTGGGTGAGCTCGGCCGGGATTTCCACGAATTTGCGGCCGCGAAAGACCAGTTTGAATAAAATCTCGGCGTTGATTTCAAATCCGCCGGCCTCGAGCGCAAGCTCTTTAAGCTGTCGGGTTTTATAAAGCCGGAAAATCGGATTTATGGAAGTGGTGGGTTTCCCCAAAAGCAGGGAATAAACGAGCGTGGCGGCCTTGGCGATAAAAATCCGCCAGGCCGGAATGTTTTCGTCGTACTTGGCCAAATTTGGCGAGCCAACCACAAAATCCGCGCCAGGATTTTTCTCAAGCGCTTCAAAAAGCTTCGGGATCAGATTGGGGTGGAAAGTAAAGTCAGAATCTAAAAAAATAATATATTCTCCGGTCGCAGCGGCCAGCCCCGTTCTGACTCCTTGGGCAAGGCCCTTGTTCACCCCGTGCTCAATAAGCCGGACTTTCGGATTTTGCATTTTGTCAACAAGCTGGGCCGTCCGGTCCGTAGAACCGTCATCCACCACGATTACTTCAAAGTCGGGAGTGATTTTGTCCAAAACAGGCAAAAGCTCCGGGCCGATACGGGGAACATTTGTTTCCTCGTTGAAACAAGGCAGCACTACCGAAAGCTTCATACGAGCTTCGTTAAGAGACCTACGATTCTCTGCCCGGTCCGGCCGTCCCCGAAAGGATTTTGCCATTTGTGTTTCTTTTCAAGCATGTTCTTTGCCGCGGTTAAAATCCGGACCGGCTCCACTCCCGGAATAAGCGCATTCATGCCAAGCTTCACGGTTTCCGGGCGCTCGGTATTGTCGCGGATGGTAATCGCGGGAACTTTTAAAATACAGGCTTCCTCTTGAACTCCCCCGGAATCGGTGATGACCAGTCGCGCCCCTTTTTGCAGTGAAAGCATGTCAAAATAGCCGACCGGACTTATGACTTTAATGCCTCCGGCGAGTTTGATTCCGAATTCCTCGCTTTTTTTCGCCGTCCTCGGGTGCATCGGGTAGATAATATCAAAATCCTTAAAGTATTCTTTCAAAAGCTTGAGACCCTCAAAGATATTCTTCAGGCGCTCCGGCCGGTCCACATTCTCCGCCCGATGCGCCGTTATCAAAAAGTATTTCTTCGGCTTCAGCTTGAGGAGTTTATGCAATTTGGAATTAGTTTTGACGCGCTTTTGATGTTTTTTCACCACGTCCACGATGGTGTTCCCGGTCAAAAATATTTTTTTCTTATCGAAGCCTTCGGCTATAAGATTCTGAACCGCCGTCCGGGTGGGCGCGAAGAGAAAAGTGGAAACATGGTCGGCTAAAACGCGATTGACCTCCTCCAGCATGGTGATGTCGTGGGAACGAAGCCCCGCTTCGTGATGCGCCACTTTGATGCCCAGCTTGTTGGCGGCAAGCGCTCCCGCGACTACCGTGACCGTATCCCCCTCCACAATGACCGCGTCGGGCTTCTCGCGCTTTAAAACCGCGCTGATATGTTTTATGAAAAACCCGACCTGCTTGCGGTAGCTTAAAGCCCCCAAGCCCAAATTATAATGCGGCTGGGGCAGTAAAAGCTCTTTGAAAAAATGCCGGTCCATGTTGGGCGAGTAATGCTGGCCCGTATGCAAAATGAAATACGGGATTTTTCTCCGCAGGCACTCGTGGATAACCGGAGACATTTTGATGATTTCCGGACGGGTCCCCAGGATGATTCCAAGCTTCATAAACAATATCCCAGCATATATTATTTTAACTTTTGGCGCAAGAATCCGTTTCCTAAAAATTGAAATAGGCGGGAAGGCAATTGACAACCTTCCCGCCTATAAATTTCTCCTCTCTTTAGAAACTAGCCAAGAACTTTCAGGGCTTCGGCGGTCGCTAAGGCAAAAGTGGCGTGCGGGGAAAAGTGTTTTCCCTCGATAAACCTCGAGAGACTTTCCTCGCTCGACTCCACAAAGTGAAGTCGAACCCTCTCCCAGCGACCTCGCGCACTCTCGGCCAAGCGACGAACTTCATCTGCCGTGAGCGGAAGCTTTGCATAAAGAGCGATATCCGGCTGGAGATATTGGTCGGAGATCCCCAACGCCCCGCCCACGATTTCGAACTCTTGGCTCCAGGAACTTCCGAGTTCCTGTCTCAAAGCCCCCGCGAAAGCGCGCTTCAAGCCGCCTTCCGCCAAAGCGGCGGGCTTAAGCCCTTCCGCGATGGAAACGTGAAAGGAATTCGCCTCCACCGCTACCTCTGCGCTTCTCTCCTGCAGGACGAGCGCCCGGTCTTTCGTCTCCAAAACCGCGGTAATGCCCGCAAGTTTCGAAAGCCAGGTATAGCGTTCATAGCCATCGGGCTCAAAAAGCTCTTCGGGTCTTATGTATCCCCGAAGCGGGCCAAAACCCATTCCATGCAGCAGGGGCCGGTCAAGCTCGTAATGGGTCGCGACGCAGTCAAAATACTTGCCTTCGCTAAACCGCAAGAGAATCGCCCCGTCCAAATCCCGCCAAGCCGAGAGAACCGCAACCGCGCCGTTTGAAATGCGCTGGCCCTTCTCAAGCCGTTCTTTCACGATTTCGTCCCGGAATTCCTGAAGCGCCGGCGGCAGAATTTCCTCGTAGGGCTTCGGGTCCCAAACCGTACGGATGTTTGCCGCCGGGTAATACTTTCCCGTAACCGGCCTCATGGGAATTTCCTTCCCGAAAAGCCGGGCGTAATCTGGTACCGTCATAAACACCTCCTTTTTCTTGTTTTGATTCACGTCAGATCAACCTTCGCCATAAAGTCATAAACATTTCTTACAGGCACAACGCCTGGCGGCGGAGACTGCGATTCAATTCGCGACAAATACCTGTTCGCTTTAGAGTCCAAAACCCAGAAAAGCTTTTTGGCGATCCCTAAGACCGGCAAGATATCCAGTTTTAAGGAATCCCCGATGAGTGCAAAAGGTTCGTCCCTAAGCACTGGAAGAAGCTCAGTCTTGATGGCCGCGGCATTTTTCTCCCGCACCACCACAACTGCCTCAAAGTACGGTTCAAGGTTGGAGTTTTTGAGTACAGCGCGCTGGAACTCTTCCTCGCCCATGGTCCAGCAGACAACGCGGAAGCCATGTAGCTGCAAAAGCTCAAGAAACGCCTTAGCGCCGCTGACAATATCTGGGCGCAATTTTGCCTTTTGGAAACGTTCATATCCATCCGTCACTCTCATGCGGCTTTCCTCATCCAAAGCCAGCGAGCAATGATAATTCCTGGCTTCTTCCAATCCTTTCCACTGGGTCCGGTACCGCCGAATCAAATCGGCATAAGATGCGCCGACAATTCTGGAAATCTCCTCCAGTAACTCTTCGTAAGGCATATTCTCGACCAGCACTCCTTCCAAATCGAGAACGACCGCTTTCATCCCTCTCAATAAATCGAGTCTAAGCTCTCTTATCATGACCTTCTCCTTTCATTGGTTTTTATCTGCCTTCTTCTGTTTTTTGAAGCTACCTTTTCAAAAACACCAGCACCAGGCCCAAAACGGTCAACCCATCCGAAGTTGAGCATATGGTTTTCCTCTCTTTCCTCTCTATAAGAAAACGTTAAAGAAATTTGTCCACACCCTAGCACAGAACCTAGTTGTAGTCAAGAAAAAACGCAAAATAAAAAGCCCGACAGCGCTGATGCTTGCTGCCGAGCTTAGTTTGTCGCACAGGGGCGGCTTTTTCAATGTAGGCGATATGTCTGCCGCAGAAGCCTGGCGACTCTGCCGAGACTCTCGTGAAACTCCCCACGGGCATTCTCTATGATTTCACTGGTCGTGAAAAGAAGAATCCCGCGATTTGGGTCGTATTCCTCGGGGTCAAGGATGAACCGGTCAAGCTCTTCAGGAGTAACCGAGAGAGTGTAATAAAGGCAGGAATCCTGACGCCAATAATCGCTCAGAGGATTCTTCACCAGCATAAAATACTGGTCGGGCTCCGCTCCGGTGGAGATAAAACGAAAGTCATTTGGCTCTCGTTCCAGTTTGGTCTCACGCCTGAAGTTCCTCGCCGCCGCTTGTTGGGGCGTTTCGCCGGGGTTCATTGCCCCGCCGATTCGCCACAAGCGTTCGGCCATTGGTTCATTTTTTCTCCAAACGAACGCCATCTTGCCGTCGCAGATCGGAAAAACGTCGGTCGTGGTCACCACCGTCCGCATTCGTCTTCTGCGTTCCTCTGCTACCGTTAACCGTGGCCTCTCCAAGCTCTCGGGCATTACCCCGCCTTCGATATAGAATTCCAAGGTCCACCTCCCTTTCTCTAATCCTGTTTATTGGCCAAAAGGCCTACGCCAATTTAAAAAGAGCCGCTTAAATCGTGGCAACCATAGCACACCTCAATTCAAAAAGTCAAATCAGCCGCAGTAAGCGGCGGGGTTTTTCTTATATATCAAAACCTTCGCGATATTTTGAGAAAGCTCGTAGCAGGCGGGAATTTTGGAAATCTCCTCCTTCACGCCTTGAGCCACGAAAATATAATCAAACTCCCCTTTTTGCATCCGCCGGAGATTCTCCTCGCCCAGCTTTAAATTCTCGCTCATTTTTAAATATTGATAAAAATTTTCCCCCTCAAAGCGCGCGGCAATCTGCGGAACCGTCAGAAAGAAAACTGATCTATCGGCGGGGGTTGCCTTTAAATAAGTTTCCAAAGCCGTGGGAGCGTCCAAGCGGCACCACAAATTCTCCTGCCCAAGAGGAACAAGTTGAATAGCCGCGGCCAGAACAACGGCGGCGCCGAGAAATTTTTTGAAAGAAACGCTTTCCAAAAAAGATTCAATCCCGGGCGCGAAGAAAAGAAAAAGGGCAACGTGCCCAGGGAAAAAATTTCGATACCAGCCGGAGGTCCGGAAATAAGCAAGAAAAACCAGGAAGGCAAAAATCCAGGCGGTGATTTCGGAGACGGCTATCTCTTCCCCTTTTCTGAACTTCTTCACAAAAAACCAAACGGACACGACAACTACAATCCAAAAGTGAAGCGCAGTGGATTCGGTAAAAAAGCGCTTCAGGTTTGAAAGCACAAGCGCCGTATAATCCGTCACGTAATAGGGGTTGGAATAATGCGCCCAGATTCGCCCGGCCGAGGTTTCAAAGCCAAACTGCGTAAAGACCCAGAAAAAAAGAGGCAAGAAAACGCCGGTCGCTAAAATCAGCGTTTGCAATAAGCCCGCGCGCTCCAAAAAGTTTTTACGAAAATTCCATAGCCAGGCGAGGCCAAGCGCCGGCAGAACCAAAAGGAAAAGCGGCTTCGCAGCGGCCGCGAGGCCCAAAAGTATCCCCGCAGAAAAAATTGCACTCCTGCGGCCGCTTCGTTCGAACAAATTCAGGAGCAAAAGCCCCGCGAAAAGATAAAAAAGTCCCGGCACTTCGCCCAGAAAATTCTTGCCGTTGCCGTAGAGCGGCGAGAAAGTCGCCAAAAGCAAGGTTGAAAAAAGAGCAAGCTTGGCTCCATAAAGCTTTCGCGAGAGAAAATAAAAAACGGCCACAAGCCCCAAAAGGAATAAAATCGCGACCAGCCGCAGTACGGCGATATTCGCGCCAAAAATCTTAAAAGCGAGGGCGGCCGGCAGAAAAACCGGCCAGCCGACTGAGATTAGCGCTAGGTCGTTGAAAACCCCCGGCGCCGTTTGAACTCCTAAAATTCCGGAGCTTGCGATGTTATTAACCACCTGAAAGTAAATCCCCTCGTCAAACCACGACGCCGGGTTGGTCTGAAAACACCAAAAAGCAAAAACGAGTGTAATTATCAAAATCAACGCCCCGAGCGCTTTTTCTTTTTCAAAAAATCTAATCACGGACATGCAAAGATTTTAGCACCTCAACACCCAATGGACAATGATACATCATTTTTACGCGATAGCGTAAAAATGATGTATCAATCTATTATTTCAGTTTATCCAACTTAAATTTCTTACGGAAAACGTAGTCGGGAACGAGTCGGGTTTCAAGATACCAAACATGGTCGGCAATATCAAAGAAATTAATAACAAAATTTATCTCATCCCGACATGGATAAGGACAAACAAAAACACTCTTTTGGAACTCGTGGAAACCCAAATCCTTCAATTTTCGACGAAGGGCGTCGCGGATTTTCTTCTTTGCCTCCGGAATGTCAAAAAGTACCAGCCGCCATTTTTTGTCCCAGCGCTTTGGCTTCTGAAGCTCTAAATTTTGGAACTGATAGCGAAGTGCCCTGGCTCTACCCGGCTGAGTAAGGAGGACTTTCTCAATTCCGTCACCGCTCTTTATAAAAGCGACTACACCTTTAAGTTTTAAACGTTCCAAGGCGACATAGAGCTGCTTGCGGTCAATACCATACCAGACATGGTCACTCTCCTCCAAAAGTTGCCTGCGTAGCGCTTTATCCCGCGTAAAGCCTAAAACTGCTCCGTTTGCAAGCAATTCCACTAGTTTTGCCGCTAATCTCCCGTATCCCGCCATGATAAATCTATATTACCAACATTATTTTACAAATGATACATCAAAATAACGCGATAGCGTAAAGATGATGTATCAACTAAAATGTAATAGAAAATTTTATAGAACTAGACCGGAGGCTTTAAGGTCGCGCACTATTATTTTGAAGGCGGGGTGAAGTTTGCCCGAATCAACCATTGTTATCGCTTCATCGGGCAAAAGCAGCATAGTTTCTCCGGTGTACTCTTTCGCATCCAACTTGAATCTATCGATATCCTCCGGCGAAACATTAAGCGCGTGCTTTACCGTGATAGTATGCGACCCTGCGTTTCGGGGTTCTTGAGCTCTCGTTTTCCACATCTCAATGTGGACTGCAAATTCTTTGAAGGCCTCCGGAGGAAATTCCAGACCAGTCTCTCGTTTAAAAAGTCTGGCGACGGCTTTTTCCGGCGTCTCTCCAAAATTCATTCTCCCTCCGATAATCCACCAATCCGGCATCGGCTCGGCTCTTCGCTTCGCAAAAAAAAGTTTTCCGTTACAAATCGGGATTGCGTCAGCGCAACCGATTACAAAAGTAGAAAGCGCGCGGGAATATTCCTCATCACTTAGATAAAGCGGTTTTTCGGGAGGTACAAAGCCCTCTTCAATAAAAGTCTCAAGACTCATTTCCCTAGTTTATATTAAAATAAGTTTTCCTGCCACGTTTATAAAAAAATAGCGTGGATTCGAGCGCTAAAAGGAAAAGAAAGGGATTTATGGGAATGCGCAGGCGCGCTCCGCCGATGGGAGAAGCCAAAAGCGCGTAAACAATTATTACGAAAACAAAAAATAATTTCGGCTTATAATTTTCACCGGAAAATTTTGTTATAAAAAAGGGATTCAGGAAAGCCAAAACCGAAATTAATGCAATAGCCAAATCAGCCAATAAAAGAACGGCGAGCGGCGGCTTTCCCCGAAGAACCGCGAAATCTCCGCTCTCCAAAAGTCCGCCTTGGGCGGCGTCATAATGAAGTTGAGGATAAGGAAGGCCGTTTAAAACGTTGACAAAACCGGAGTCGGAGAAAAGCCGGTAGGTTTTTGAGAGATGAAACCGGGCATATTCAAAAGGATGGGAAGTTATAAGTTCCAAAGCGGCTCGTTTCATCTCCGGAATAACCCGGGCGTCAAAGCGTTCCTCCATCGCGTCATAATTCACTTTTCGAAGAACCCCTGGCTCACCGAGCCACTCTGAAAAAAGTTTGGCATGGTAAGTATAAAGCGCCATATCGGGCTGGGAGGAAAATTCCCAGGTATCAAGAACGTAGGCACTGCGGAAAAGCCAGGGCGAGAGAACCCCGAAGAAGATTAAAAGACCCAATCCCAAATTTTTTAGACTAGCGCGGCGAGCCGGACCAAACCAAGTTGCAACGGGAATCAGAAGAAAAAGCCAGAACGCCACCGGGCGAACCAGCGCGGCCAATGCTAAAAATAGCGCCCCCAAGAAAAGATTATGCCGCTTTTGGCTTCGCACGTAAAACCCGAGCTCAAAGAGAGCCGGCGCGAAAAAGAGCATGAAAAGCGCCTCGGACATAAGCTGGCTTGAAATAATCGCGCCGGCGGGCTCAAGCGCGAAGAGAAAAGCGGCGGCGGCCGCGGTTTTCCTCTCAAAAATGCGTTTTCCCAGCCAAAAAACTAAAACTGCCGCGAGAGACATAAAAATTGCCCCCAAAAAGGCCGGCAGATAAAGCGAGGCTTTAAAGGCAAGAAACGGCAGTAAAAAAACGGGATACAACGGCGAGCGAAAATTGTCCGGATGCGGGGTATCGGATATTTCCATGGAATAAACGCCCTGCTCCAGCATATTTTTCGCGGTCTGTAGATAAGTCAGGCTGTCCGCCACGTACAAAAGCGAACGCTCGGAGTCAAAAGACCAGAGGACGAAAAGCCGCAAGATAAAAGCCGAAAGAAAAATCAGAAGCGCGATTTTTTTATTGGACATGGTTTTTCTGAATGAAGCCGAGAATATCTCCAGCGCGATTTTCCCAAGTGTATTTTTGCGCGTCCTGGCGGGCCTTTGCGGAAATTCGGTTGGAGAGAACTTTATCGCTCAAAACCTTCACAATTCCTTCGGCCAGCGCCTCGGGGTCGTCGGGAGGCACAAAAAAAGCGCTGGACTCATCCAGGATTTCGCGAAGGGAAGGTAAATCCGAAGCCACCATCGGCACTCCCGAGGCCATATGGGCGAAAACTTTCAGGGGCGAGGTGTGATATTTGGAAATTTCATACTTGGCGGAGTTTGGGATGACCAAAACGTCGGCCGCGAGCTGATTTCTGGGAAGCGCATTATAAGGCAGATAGCCCGCAAAAATTACTTCCGGATATTTTGGACGAAGCGCTGCAATTTGCCTCTCCCGTCCGCCCATCATGACGAGTTGTGCCTCCGGCGGAAAAAATTTGGAGGCTTCAAGAATCGTTTTATAACCCTTCCACGCATCAAAAAGCCCGATGAACATCACGATTTTTTTATCCAAAGGCAATCCGAGAGCTCGGCGTGCTTCTTCTTTGGAAATTCTCACGGAAAATTCGCCAAGCCCCACCCCGTCCGGAGCCGCTAAAATTTTGCCTTCAGGAACGCCATTTTGAGCCAGCCGATTTTTGAGATGCCGGGTGATTGTTATCAAAGCTGCCGCCCTCCGCCAGACGCTCCGATGGAAATTTTTAACGCGCTCGGGCAGAGTATGGATTTCCAGAACGAAATTCTTGAAAAAAAGACCCGCCCACTCCTCTCTGGTGTATAAAAGCTCATAATCTTTAAATAAAAGATAAATTTTAGCGCAAAATAAAAAAGTGAACGCTTCAACCCAAAACGCAAAATTCCCCAACAGATAATCAAGCGGAATCAGATCCAGAACCGGCAGTTTGAGCATCCCAAAATTTTTCTTCACATTGTAATACTCAAAGGGGTCTGTCTTTATTTTAGTGAAGCGCCGCGGCGTCACGAGCAAAACTTCCAGGCCCGCCTTGGAAAAAGCCTCGCACATCTTCATAACCTGAACCCCGTGGGCACGCTCCGTGGGCAAGCGCATATTGGCAAGATAGACAAGTCTCATTTTATGACAAAGATGTGATAGCCGGAGGTTTGGTTTTTGGAAGGGAAAACATAATCAAGGATCCGCGCCGGCCATATTAAAACATGCCGCAGATACGGCAGGAAGTGCGCCAAAGTTTCGAAAAATCCACGGACTTTTTGAATTTCTATCTTCGAAAACTCCTTCAAAAGCTCCCGGACCCCGTCTTCCGAAAAGCGCCAGTAATCCTTATAAAATCCCTTTTCGGCGTGATAAGGAAACAAAAAGGGCACATATAAAAAGCCCTTGCCGCCTTTTGTTAAAACTCGGCGAAGTTCGTTGACTACTTTTTGAGGATTTTGCACGTGTTCCAAGACCGATTTGCAAATAAAAGCGTCGAAACTCTCGTTTGAAAATGGCAGATTGTGAATATCGCCTTTGACTACGCCCGGGGCGGGGTCGGCGTTGATATCAAAAACGACGTACTCCGAGCGCTCGAAAAGCCCCCTATACCTTGAAAGCTCTTTCGCAAAGGGCTCGTTCCCGCCCGCATCCAAAATCCGCCGGCATTTCGCAAGCTGCCTTATCTTCTCATCAAAAAATTTATCCCAGTCGGTCATGTCAGAAATTGCCTTGCCCAAACTTGAAAAGTCATAAGCGACCAGAGCGTGTTTAAACGATAAGATTTTGACTCCAAATGCTCGTCCAGCATTTTTTGAATTTCTCCGAAGTTAAAAAGATTCGCGCTGGCGGAACAATAACTTTCCGAAAGAACTTCACGGGCAAAATCCTTCAAATCGCCCCGCAGCCACTTGGAAGCCGGAGAAAACCAGCCCCGTTTACGTTCTTTCAAGATAAAAGGCGGCAGAGCTGACGCCAAGGCCTCGCGGAAAATCAGTTTCCCCTGCCGGCGGGAACCCACTTTGTATTTCGTGGGAATCCGCAAAGAAAGCTCGACCAGTTCCCGGTCCAAAATGGGCACGCGCTCTTCCAAGCCGTGAGCCATGGTGAGTTTGTCCGTACGCAAAAGCGACTCGTCGGGAAGCCAGGTGGCAAGATCCGTCGCCATCATTTGCGAAGTAAAGTCATTTTCCCAGATCTCGTCGAAATATCGGGCGTAAAAAGAGGGCGCCGCTTCGGGACGGTTCGTCTCCGGCCTCAAATACCGCCCCACCACGTCTTCTTTCTGAGCCATGAAGCTTAAAAAACGCCCAAGGCCGGGTGAGGCGTGCACTTTTTCGGCCAAGCTTTTTCTTCCCAAAACCCTTCCCAGCAGGCGCAGCGGGGGTTTTGCCCAAAGCGCCTTGGGCAGGCTTCTCAAGCGGTCAATCTGAAAATTATACCAATAGCGGTCATACCCTCCGAAAAGCTCGTCTCCGCCGTCGCCTCCGAAAACCACGTCGACTTCTTTTTTGGCAAAAGCCGCCAAAAGATAGGTCGCGCCCTGGATGGGGTTTGAGACAGGTTCGTCCAAATGATAAACCATTTTGTTAAAAATTTCCCGAAGCTCCCGGCCAGACATAACCAATTCGCGATGTTCGGCCCCGAAATACTTCGCGCTCGCTCTGGCAAGATTAAAATCGGCGTTATAGCGCGCGCTCTGGATCGGAGTTTCAAAGCCGACCGAAAAGGTTTTCACGGGGCCGGACGCCTCCCGGCTCATCGCCGCCAGAATGGCGGTGGAGTCGACCCCGCCTGAAAGAAAAAGGCCGAGGGGGCGATCCGAGATGAGCTGTCTTTTCACGGCGCGGAAAAAAATTTCCCGCACCAGGTCCCGGCAAGTCTCGCGTGACTCAATCAATTCCCCTCGTCCAATCCGCCAGTAGGGAACAAGCTCCAAGCCGTCCCCTTTCAGTCTGGCCCAATGCCCCGGCGGAAATTTTTTGATCTCCCGCCAGAGGGTAAGCGGCGCGGGCACGTACAGGAACCGGAAATAAATGTTAAGGGCCGCCAGATCCAAAGTTCTGGAGAGATGGTGGCAAAAAATAGATTTGGCTTCGGAAGAAAAAATGAAACGCTTGCCGTCAAAATGATAGTAAAGCGGCTTTATCCCAATCGGATCGCGCGCGAGGAAAAGTTCTTTGCGAGCGCTGTCCCAAACCGCAAAAGCAAAAATGCCGTTGAGTTTTTTTAAGGCGCCCTCCCGCTCCTCGGCAAACAAATACAACAGCACTTCCGTATCCGAGCGGGAACGGAATTTGTATCCCTTCGCTTCCAGTTCGTCCCGCAACTCGCGAAAGTTATAAAGCTCGCCGTTGTAGGTGATGGTGTAGCGCCCGTCCGGCGTGGACATGGGCTGGCGGCCTAAAGAAGAAGTATCCAAAATGGCCAGGCGCCGATTCCCGAGCGAGACGCCCTCGCCCAAAAAAACGCCGGAGTCGTCCGGGCCTCGGTGCGAAATCTTCCCGTTCATCGCCTCAAGTAACTTCCCGTCACTAAAATTAAATCCATTGATGCCGCACATAATCAGGGGTCAAGCCGGCTTATGACCATCTCGGGGCCGTTTTGCTCAAGCGCAAAAATTTTTCCAAGGCCGCCGCCGAAACCGTTGGTAAGGTCGTCATCGCCGCCGGCAAACCCCTTGAAAGTTTCAAGTCTGCTGCCGGCGGCGTCAAAATACGTCCCCGCCCCGCGAAGCCTTGCGAATTCCGGACTAAAGACGGCATATTCATATTTATTGGTTCTCAAATAATCTCCGATCCCTCCGAAAAAATCCCGGGAGTTTGCGGCGTAGAGATTAAGGGCGTGATACCGCCCGGAAAACAAAAACTTGTCGGGAAGCCGAAGTTCCGCCAAATCGCGCTTCCGCAAAGAGCCAGGGTCGATTTTCTCCTGCTCCGCGAGGGCGGCGGGAAGCGTGGGAAGATGAGTGAGGCTCGCGAGCACGACTACTTTCGAGCGCTCGGGGACGTTGACCTTGACCCATCGTATGGCTTCGAGACGGGTGTCATTTTTCAAAAGTATGAAATCAAGCCGCAGTGAGACGGCCAGCATGAATAAAAACGAGAGGGCGCCCAGAGCCAAAACCGCGGGCTTGAATTTCGGGGCCGAACTTAAATAAAGCCGGTAAAGGCCCCAGCCCGCCCCCAGCGTCAGAATGGGGTAGAGCATCAGAATATAGCGTTCCACGATGAAAAAGAAAAAATAAAAAACCGCAACGTAAAGCAAGACGAAGCCGCCCGCGGCCCCAAAATACCCCCGCTGGTCGCGAAAAAGATAAACCATGCCCACTACAAAAAACAGCAAAAGGACGGGCTCCGTTTCCAATAATTTCACGAGATAAAAAACGTAGGCGCCGATAAACCCGGCGAAGGCGTGGGCGGAGCTCAGGGCCGATTCTGCGCTTACGACAAGCCCCGGCGGGTAGAGGAGGAACGGAAGGAACGCCAAACCGAGAAACAAAATCGCGCCCAGATAAACCCAGGAAGCTTTGAGGTGGGCCCGCAGGGAGAGGCGGTCATAAAAAAGAAACCAAAGGACGATGAAAAGAGCGGCAAGCGCCACTTGATAATTTATACCCGCGCCGAGTCCCGCGATCGCCAAAGCCCAGAGATATTTGCGGCGGGGAGAAAAATCTTCGCGCGAGAGAAAATAAAAAACCAGCGCGAAAAAGAAAGTGGCCGGAATCCAGTGCCGCGCCCAATGGGAAAAATTTACATGCAAGAAACTTAAGGCGAGAAATCCGGCAGACAGAAGCGCCGGCGCTTCGGACTTAAAAATATTTTTTCCAATTTTATAAACCAACCAGACCGTCAGAACTCCGAAAATCGCGCTCAAAAGGCGTGCCATGAGAAAAAGTGCGGAAGGATCGGCTATCAGCAAAGTCTTGAATTCTTCGAGGTTTCCACCAAAAAATAAAAATTTAAAGCTCAAGAAAAGTCCGAAAAACGGGAGATAAAGATAAGAAAGATAGGGCGGATAATACAGAAGCGGCTTGAATTCGTCGAGATGCAATACCGGCAGGAGAGTCTTAAGCTCCATCATTTTAAGCGCGCCGAAAATGGAGGTCGCTTCGTCCCCCACCACTTGGAGAGGAAGAGCGTAATTAAGTCCAGGCAGGCGCACCAAGAACGCTAGGACCAAAATAACCGGGAGCCAGGTTTTCGATTTAATTCTGTAAATCAAATTGGCGAAACTTTCTTATGGAAAATAGTGTAAAAAGATATTTCAACATGGCCCAGAGAATCATAAACCCGTATTCAACACTCTTGAAAAAAGTTATTCCGGCGGCGTCCTTGAAATAACGGCGCTCAATCGGCACCTCTTTGATTTTAAATCTGAGGATCTTCGCCTGAACTATAATTTCGGTGTCAAAAACATAATTGTCGGAGTTTCTCTCAAAAGGCGCGGTTTCCAAAAATCTCCGGCTGTAGGCGCGAAAACCGGAGTGATATTCGCTCAAAGCGAGCCCCAAGACGAAGTTTTCTATCTTGGTAAGAAAGATATTAGCCAAAAATTTCCAGTAAGGAAGCCCAAGCGCCAGGGCTTTTTCGTGGTCCATCATTCGAGAGCCGATGCAAATATGAAAGTCATCGAACACGAGCGGGCGCACTACATCCGGAATGAATTTGGGATCATACTGAAAATCGCCGTGTACCATCACCACCGCGTCCGCGCCCATCTTCAAAGCTTCGCCGTAGCCCCTTTTCTGCGCTCCGCCATAGCCCATATTGCGTTCGTTGGTAAAAGTTTTTATATTGAGTCTCTTCGCGATTTCTCCGGTGCGGTCTTGGCTCGCGTTGTTAACTAAAATTACGTCGTCCACCCATTCGCGGGGAATACTTTTGAAAGTAACCTCTAAAGTTTTCTCCACGTTATAGCCCAAAATCACCGCAATGACTTTTTTATTGTTCGCAGGCTGGCTCATTTTATTGTTGCCGGTTTCGCCAAAGCGTAAATCGTGTCGCGCGCTCCGGGAAAAGGAGCGGAAAGGAATTCAAAAACCTGCGACATAACCTTCTGCGGGTTCTTGCTGAAAAACCGCTTTTCGTTTCGAAAAACGTTTTTGGTTTCGAGCGAGATAATTTTAAATCCAGACCACTCCAGCATCTCGCGAAGCTCCTTTTTTGTAAATTCGCGCGAGTGCCCTCTGAAATTGTTCCAATTTTCAAAATAATCCTTCAGGTCCCAGTTGGGGCTTCGTCCCAGAAGCAAAAAACGAATCCGTTTCCACAAACTGGCAATATTCGGCGTGGTTACCAAAAAAAGTCCGTCTTTGCGTAAAATTCTCCGAGCTTCCGAAAACAAGTGTTTCGGAGCCACGGGCAGATGCTCAATGGTGGCATCGCAGATGGCGACATCAAAACTTTCATCGCCGAAAGGCAAATTTTCAAAAGCCAGGTCGGATTTAAAAACTTTTATTCCATTTTCCCTCCACAAAGTCTCAAGCTTTTCAAAATTCTTCACAGAATAGATACTGGCGGGCTCGGATGAAAAAACAAGCTTGTCCACGCCCATGGCTTCGGCGCCGAGGAGATTTAAGGTTTTAATCATAAGACCGATGCCGCTCCCGAGATCCAAAACTTTTTTCCCGGCAAGCGGCCCGGCTTCGCGTTCAAGAATTTTCAAAGAATTTAAAAAACGCCGGAAGTCAAACGTATAGATATCCGACCAGGGTGTCAATGTCCGATAAGCCCGGGGGAGGGCGTCTTCAATTCGAAAATTTGTTTCCGGCATCACATCTCTCAAAACAAAGTATTAGAGTATTATACTTTATTTTGCGCTCCGGCCAAAAAGCGGGGCGCGTTTGCCACAAATAGGCCCAGGAGGTAACACTGCTGCAAGAGCACTAAAAATTCGAAGCGGGGCGGCATGGAATCTCTAAAACCGTGCAAAAGGAAAAGACGCGGGATACGCCAGAAAAGAAAACCGGCAATGATGCGAAGTCTTCGGTAAATCCCCCAATACAGAAACGAGGCAGGCGAGTCAAAACGGGCGGTTTCAAGCTCCCACCTTGTGTACTTTTTCTG
>CAZPXU010000005.1:0-11134 GCA_964590055.1 uncultured Candidatus Saccharibacteria bacterium
ATTTCGAGCGCTCGCGCTCTTAAAATTTTATTGGGTTCTTGGAGAATCTTGAGCTTGGACATGATGCCAATTTAGTCCCGCCGCGGCGGGACGATTGCTAAATTGAGCACCCCGCCCTCTAAGCGGTCAAGAACGCCCCGGTTGCTTGATTTTATTGAAAGCATAGAGGGCGGGGTAAAGGTTCGGCTACCAATCCCGCCGCGGCGGGATTGGGCCGACTCGCTTTAGAAACTTTCATAAAAATTCCCTCCGTTCTCTTTCGTCTCTCTTTTGTCCGCATTCCGCCCCACATTTTCTTCCTCCGCGTTTTGGTTTTTGCCCGCCCCGCTTCGCTGGGCGAGGCCGGGGACATTTTCAAACCGAGACCCGTCTTGGCCCGCCTGATTTTTTACGAGCACCTCCCTGGGCTTGGCGCCGTCGGCGGGGCCGATGACCCCTTGCGCTTCCATCAAGTCCAGAAGCCGCGCCGCGCGGGCGTAACCCACCCTAAGTCGCCTTTGCAGATACGAAGCCGAGACCTTACCGGCCTCAACGGCCAGGCGCCTCGCCTCCTCATAAAGCTCGTCGTCGATGTCGCCGTCCGTTTGCGCGCCGTCAAAAACACCGCCGGGCTCCCCCGGTTTTGCCGCGAAAATATCCTCCCCGGGACCGGCTTCTTCCGCCCCCTCGGCGCGCGACGCAAGCCAGTTCGTGACTTTTTTAACTTCTTTCTCGGAGACGAAAGCCCCCTGGATGCGCCTGGGTTTCGCCACGTCCCCCGCCAAAAAAAGCATATCGCCGTTTCCCAACAATTTGTCCGCTCCCGAAGCATCGAGAATCGTTCTGGAATCCACCTGGGAAGCAACCTGAAAAGCGATCCGGGAAGTGATGTTGGCCTTAATCAGGCCGGTGATGACTTCGACCGAGGGGCGCTGGGTCGATAAAATCAAATGAATTCCGACGGCCCGCGACATCTGTGCCAGGCGCACAATGGATGCTTCCATCTCGCGGGGATAAGTCGCCATGATATCGGCCAGTTCATCAATAATGATTACAAGATAGGGCAGGGCTTCCGCCTCAGGGTCTTTGGCCAAAACGTTGGCGTGGTAAGAGTGAATGTCGCGAACGGAAGAGCGCGCCAAGACTTCGTATCTTCGCTCCATTTCCTTCCCGGCCCATTTCAAAGCGAGAATGGTTTTTTTGGCGTCGGTGATGACCGGAGTCAGAAGGTGCGGAATTTGAGAATAGGCCGCAAGCTCCACGCGCTTGGGATCAATGATAATGAAGCGCAAAAGTTCCGGAGGATTGCGGTACAAAAGACTCATCAAAATCGAGTGGATCGCGACCGATTTTCCCGTGCCCGTAGCCCCCGCGATCAGCAAGTGCGGCATCCTCGCGAGATCGGCGTAAGCGGAGCGCCCCGAGACGTCGCGCCCGAGCGACAACAAAAGCGGATGTTGAGATTTTTGAAATTCGTCGGACGCGATCAAGCTTCTTAACCCCACCAAAGCGATGGAGCGGTTGGGTATCTCAATCCCGACGAGGGAGCGCCCGGGGATGGGGGCTTCTATTCTCAAAGGATGCGCGGCAAGCGCCAAAGCCAAATCATTTTGCAAAGCGGTGATCTTGGCCAATTTGACGCCCTCGGCCGGCTTCAGGGTATATTGCGTAACCGAAGGGCCGACGTTGACTTCCGTCATCTCAACTTCAATCCCGAAATTCTGCAGGGTGCGCCTGATGATGTTGGCGTTTGCCTTGATGTCGCCGGAGGAAGGAGTGCCGCGATCGTCCTCCAGCAAATCCAAAGGAGGCATCAAAAAACCAGTCGCCCTCCGCATTTTACGCAGGGGTGAGGCGATGAACTCTTCGGCCGGCTTTGCAACCTGCGCCGAGGGAGCCGGTTTCGTTTCCTCTTTGGCGTCAAGCCTCTCTTCCGTCGCGTCCGAAGCCGGAGCGGCGGGGAGCGGCAAATTTATCCGGGGAGACGCGGCCGGTGATTCAACTTGTTTCTCTTCCTTTGTCCGCTCCCGCCAAAGCGGAACGTTCAGCATTATCAAAATCCCGACCAAAAGCAGTGCGCCCAAAATCACCAACGCCGCCCAAAAGTCAAAGAGTTTCAAAAAAGGAAAACTCGCGAGAAAACCGACATATCCCCCGGTTTTCTCCCCGAAAATAAGTTCCACCACGCCAAGCCCGGAGAGCAAAAACAAAACCGCGCCTATGAGGGTGACCAGAACAAAGTGTTTGCGGAAAGAGAACAGAAGCGAGAAGCCGCCTATGAAAAAAACCAGGGGAACGAGAAAAAAGGCTTTCCCAAAAAGAAGTTCAAACGCCTTTTGAAGATTATTCCCGACGAGCCCGGCCTGGCCGAAAGCGGCCAGCGTAAACAGCAAAGCGAGCGCAAAAGAAAAAATCGCAAAGATGGATTGTTTGGTTTCGTCTTTCAAGCCGTCGTACCACTTCGCTGGATTTTCCTTCCGACTTTTGTTCTTATTGCGTCTTGCCAAAGTATTTTAATTATATCAGAAAAACAAAAAAGCCCCCTAAAGACTTGTAAAACGGGGCTTTTGGTTAAGCTTAAGTATGTGCTAAGCCTCGTCGCGAATCGATTCCTCTTCTTCTGAAATCTCTTCCGGAAAATCCTTCCGGTATCCCGTGCCGGCCGGAATTAACCGCCCGATGATGACGTTTTCCTTAAGTCCGCGGAGCTTGTCTTCTCTGCCGTCAAGCGCGGCCGAGATCAAAACCCGGGTCGTCTCCTGGAAAGAGGCCGCGGACAGGAAGCTCGAGGTCGTCAAGGCGGTTTTGGTGATTCCCATCACGAGCGGAGTTCCCTCGGCCGGAGTCTGGCCTTGGGCTTCGACGCGCTGATTTTCCTCCGTCAGCTGGGAAAACTCCGCAATGTCTCCCGCCGCGAAAACGGTCGACCCGGAATCCTTGATGCGCACTCTCGAGAACATCTGCCTGACGATGACCTCCAAGTGTTTGTCGTTGATGGGAGCGCCCTGCAAAGTGTAAATTCTGGCGACTTCGCGGATGATATAGTTCTGCGCCGCGATCTGTCCGGCCAGATTAAAGAGCGTCTTGATGTCAACCGGGCCGTCCGAGAGCATGTCGCCTTTTTTGACTTCGCTTCCCGGCGCGACCAAAAGCGCGCGCCCGAACGGAATCAGAAATTCCCCGGTTTCCTCGCTCTTGCCCTTCTCGCCCTTTCCTTTCTTGATTAAAATTTTGACGGTTTTCTCGCGTCCTTTCTCTTCAATTTCAATAACTTCGCCATCCACGTCCGAGAGCACCGCGGGAATTTTGGGAATCCTCAATTCAAAAATTTCCTCGATTCTGGGAAGCCCCATCGTGATGTCCGAGGTGCCCGCAACCCCACCCACGTGGAAAGTCCGCATGGTAAGCTGCGTCCCGGGCTCGCCGATCGACTGCGCGGCTACGATGCCGACCGCCTCGCCCATTTTGACGGGATAGTTCGACCCCAAGTCGTAACCGTAGCAGGTCCGGCAAACGCCCCGAAGCGTTTTACAGGATATGGGCGAGCGTAAAATTATTTCCTCAACTCCTGATTTGTCAATCGCCTCCGCGTCCGTCGCCGACAAAAGCTGCCCCTTTTTATAAAGCACCTTGCCTCCCGCGTCTTTGAGATCCTTCGCCAAAGTCCGGCCGAAAACTCTCTGATAAACCCCTTTGCCGTAATCTTCCACGTCTTTCCTCGACACCTTGAACCCGACACCATCCCTGCAATCCTGGGCGTTTACAATCAAATCCTGCGCCACGTCCACCAATCTTCGCGTGAGATATCCGGCATGCGCGGTTTTGAGCGCGGTGTCAGCCGTTCCCTTTCTGGCTCCGTGAGTCGAGATGAAATACTCGAGAACGTTAAGACCTTCCTTGTAGGAAGACAAAATGGGCAGCTCGATGACGCGCCCGGCCGGGTTTCTGACGAGGCCCTTCATCCCCGACATCTGCGTCACCTGCGTCCAGGAACCTCTCGCGGCTGAAGTAACCATGGAGTGGATCGGGCCCTCCTCGTCAAGCGCTTTCGGCACAAGTTCGTCCACGCGGCGCTTCACCTCCGTCCAAACGGAAATAATTTTATCGTATCTTTCCTCATCGGTCAGAAGACCGTCGGCAAACTGTTCCTGGATTTTGTGCGCCTCGGCTTCGGCGTCCTTGAGCAGACGCCCTTTTCCTTCCGGCACCTTCAAATCTTCCAGCCCCCAGGAAATGCCGGAAACCGTGGCGTAGGTGTAGCCGAACGCCTTGATTTTGTCCAGAATGGGACCCACCTTGTCCTGGCCGTACTCCACGATCAGCCGAGATACGATTTTCTCGATGGTTTTCTTTTTGATGTCCTCGTTCATGAATTCAAAATCGCTCGGCAGAACGGAGTTAAAAAGCAGCCGTCCCACCGAAGTTTCGATGAAACCGCCCTCGAATTTCCTGTACTTCGGCGTCAGAGTGGCGCGAACTTTTATTTTGGCTTTGAGGTCGACTTCTCCGAATTCGTGCGCCAAGATGGCGTCATTGGGGTTCGCGAAAATCTTGCCCTCGCCTTTCCCGCCGGGACGGATTTTGGTAAGCCAGTAGGAACCCATCACCATGTCCTGCGAAGGAGTCACGATGGGATCGCCAGAGCCCGGCTTTAAAAGATTTTTTGTCGAAGCCATGATTTCACGCGCTTCCCACTGCGCCTCGTCGGTCAAAGGCACGTGCACCGCCATCTGGTCGCCGTCGAAGTCCGCGTTAAAGGCCTGGCAGACCAAAGGATGAATCTGGATGGCATTCCCCTCGATTAAAACCGGCTGGAAGGCCTGGATCCCCAAGCGATGCAGGGTCGGGGCGCGGTTCAAAAGCACGTATTTTCCTTTTATCACCTCTTCCAAAATTGCCCAGACGTCGGAGGTCGCCTCGTCAATCAGGCGGTTGGCGCCGCGGATATTGTGCGCGAACCCGTTTTGAATAAGTTTCTGAATGACGAACGGACGGAAAAGTTCGAGCGCCATGTGTTTGGGAAGGCCGCACTCGGCAAGCTTTAGCTCCGGGCCGACCACGATGACGGAGCGCCCGGAATAATCCACGCGCTTTCCCAAAAGATTCTGGCGGAATCTCCCCTGTTTTCCTTTCAGCATGTCGGCCAGCGAGCGCAGCGGGCGTTTCTGGGACGCGGACGTCACGGCTCCCTGGCCGCGGCGGATGGAATTGTCTATCAAAGCGTCCACGGCTTCCTGCAGCATCCTTTTTTCGTTTCTGACGATGACCTCCGGGGCCTTTAGCTCCAAAAGTTTTTTCAAGCGATTGTTGCGGTTAATGACGCGCCGGTACAAATCGTTCACGTCGGAAGTCGCGTGCCTCCCGCCTTCCAACTGCACCATCGGGCGAAGCGCCGGGGGCGAAACCGGAATCAAGGTTAAAAACAGCCATTCCGGCCGGATGCCTGAACGCTCCATGGCTTTGACGATGCTGAAGCGTTTCAAAAGCTTCTTTTTCGCCTGGGGGCTCGCATCTTCAAGATCTTTTGTGAGTTTGGCGCCAAGTTCTTTCAGGTTGATGTCCTTGCACAACTTATACAAAGCTTCCGAGCCGATTCCGGCTTCAAAAACCTCGCCGTATTTCAAAGAAAGGCGGTGGTATTCAACTTCGGACAAAACCCGGCGCACCGCCAGGGACTCGAGCTCTTTTCTCGCCGCATCCAGCGCCTCTTTCAGAAGCGCCTTGTCCTTTTTCAGCTCGGCCGATTTGGTTTTGGATTTGAATTCTTTTTCCAGGTTTTTCAAGGCCTCCTCGCGGGCTTTTTCGTTCACTTTCGTAATGATGTATCCCGCGAAATAAATCACGCGCTCCAAATCCGGTATCGAGAGATCCAAAACGAGGCCGAGGCGCGAAGGAACTCCGCGGATGAACCAAATGTGCGCTACCGGAGAGGCCAGCTTGATATGCCCCATCCGTTCCCTTCTCACCACCGAGCGCGTAACTTCCACTCCGCATTTGTCGCAGACAATGCCTTTGTAGCGAATCCTTCGGTACTTTCCGCAGTAGCATTCGTAATCCTTCTCCGGCCCGAAAATCCGTTCGTCGAAAAGCCCGTCCTTCTCCGCCCGCTGCGTTCTGTAGTTGATGGTCTCCGGTTTCGTTACTTCACCCCGGGACCACGCCAAAATTTTCTCGGGCGAGGCGAGTCTTATTGAAATTGATCTGAAATCCGTGACTTTGGTATCCATTTGATTTTTGACCTTTGATTTCTAAATTCGTATTACCACTTCTTCCCTGCCTCGCTCGCTCTTCAAGGAGCGCTCGGCCGCCATCTCCTCCATGCCTTTCAACTCGACGTCCAAGGCGAGCGCTTTTAATTCGTTCACCAGCACGTGGAAAGAGGCCGGCAGGTTCGGGCTCTTGAACTTTTCCCCGCGCACGATTGCGTCGTAGGCCGCCGCGCGCCCCAAAACATCGTCGGACTTTATGGTGAGCATCTCCTGCAAAGTATGCGAAGAGCCGTAACCCTCCAAAGCCCAGACCTCCATTTCTCCGAAACGCTGTCCCCCGCCCTGAGCTTTGCCGCCCAAGGGCTGCTGGGTGATTAGGGAATAGGGCCCGATCGAGCGCATGTGAATTTTGTCTTCCACCATGTGCACGAGTTTCATCATGTATATGTATCCGACCGTGATATCCTGCTCGAAAGCATCGCCGGTCCTGCCGTCAAAAAGTCGGACTTTGCCCGATCTCGGAAGCCCCACCCGTTCGAGTTCACTTTTTATCTCCTCCTCCGAAGCGCCCCGCAAAGCCGGGGTTATGGCCTGATACCCGGAAATTTTCGCGGCCCAGCCCAAATGCGTCTCCAAAATCTGACCGATATTCATGCGCGAGGCCACCCCCAAGGGATTTAAAATCATATCTACCGGACGCCCATCCGCGAGGTAAGGCATGTCTTCTTCCGGCAAAACGCGGGAAATGACGCCTTTGTTGCCGTGCCGGCCCGCCAACTTGTCGCCCACCGAAATTTTCCTAAGCTGGGCCAGCTCCACCTGAACTCTTTTGATGACGCCGGTGTCCAGCTTGTCGCCGCGCTCCCTCGAAAAAACCTGGATCCCGACGACGCGCCCGCCCTTGCCGTGAGGAACCCGAAGCGACGTGTCTTTCACGTCCCGCGCTTTCTCGCCGAAAATCGCGCGCAACAGGCGCTCTTCCGGCGTCAACTCCACCTCGCCCTTCGGCGTAATTTTGCCGACCAGAATGTCGCCCGCCCTGACTTCGGCCCCTATCCGAATAACTCCCTCCTCGTCCAAATCCTTGAGTTTTTCCTCCGAAACGTTGGGGATGTCATGGGTCGTGATCTCCGGACCCAATTTCGTATCCCGGACGTCCACCGTGAAATCTTCAATGTGGATTGAGGAAAAAATATCGTCTTTCACCAATCTCTCCGAGAGAATAATGGCGTCCTCGAAATTGGCGCCGCCCCAGGACAAAAACGCCACCAAAATATTCTGCCCCAAAGCCAAAGTGCCGCCCGAGGAAGAGGAGGTGTCGGCGATAACCTGGCCTCGGGAAATTTTATTTCCCAAATCCACGATCGGTTTTTGATTTATGACCGTAAAATCATTGGTCCGCAAAAAATTGACCAAAGGATAAGCCCGCTCCTTGCGTCCGGATTTAAGAACGACCCGCGAAGCGTCCACGTGCGCCACCACCCCGTCGTCCTCGGCAATGGTCATCCGCCCGGAGTCGCGCGCGACCCGTTCCTCGATGCCCGTCCCGACCAAGGGCGCCTCGGCTTTGATGCAGGGCACGGCTTGCCTCTGCATGTTCGATCCCATCATGGCGCGGTTGGCGTCGTCATGAGCGAGAAAAGGAATGAGGGAGGTTGCAACCGAGAAAGCCTGTTCCGTGGCCACGTCGATAAATTCCACTTCGTTCCTCGACATCAGCCCCGGGCTCCCCTTGATGCGTCCTTCCACCTCCTCATCCAAAATCTCTCCCGACGGCTCATAATTTATGCCGTTATGAGCGATGTTATAGCGCGATTCCTCAAAAGCGGTCATGTACCTTATCTCCGAGGTGATTCTTCCGTTTTCGACTTTCCGATAAGGCGTCTCCAAGATTCCGTACTCGTTTATGCGGGCAAACCCGGCCATGTGAATGACCAGCCCGATGTTGGGACCCTCCGGCGTCTCAATGGGACAGATCCGGCCGTAATGGGAAGGGTGCACGTCGCGGACTTCAAACCCCGCCCGTTCCCTGGTAACTCCTCCCGGTCCCAAAGCCGAGAGGCGCCGGAGATGCTCAAGCTCCGACAGAATGTTTATCTGATTCATGAACTGCGAGAGCTGGTTGGTCGTGAAAAATTCCTTAACCACCGCCATAAAAGGCCGTGCGTTTATCAACTGCGCGGGAGCGAGCGTCAAAATGTCGAGTGTCGACATCCTGTCCTGGATGGTGCGCTTCATCCGGGTCATCCCCACGCGCAGGCGCGCTACGAGCATCTCCCCGACCGAGCGCACGCGGCGGTTTCCCAAATGGTCAATGTCGTCCGCCTCGGCGACGGGATTGTTGTTCAAATCGATGATGTGCGAAATTATGTTCGCCAGGTCGTCTTTCGACAAAATGCGCTTGGCTTTTTGAATCTGATCCGTAGGGAAACCCAGGCGCTGATTCAATTTATAGCGTCCGACCTGCGAAAGATCGTATCTTTCCTCCGAGAACATCCCGTCCAAAAGCTCCTTGGCCGACTCCAAAGTCGCGGGCTCTCCCGGGCGAAGGCGCTTGTACACCTCCAAATAGGCCTCCTCCTTGGTTTTGGTTCCGTCCTTATCAAGGGTCTTTTTAACGTAGGGAGCGTCAGACGAGTCAACCTTTTTAAATCTCTCCAAAATTTCCTCGTCGTTCCCGAAACCGAAAATTTTCAAAAGCGCGGTCAGGGGGATTTTGCGCTTGCGGTCAATCCGGACGTACATCGCCCCGTCCGATTCGGTTTCAATCTCAATCCAGGCCCCGCGCGAAGGAATAATCTTCGCGCCGAAATACTTCTTTCCCCGCAAAATATTCGCCGTGAAATAAACTCCGAACGAGCGCGCGAGCTGCGAGACCACCACTCTTTCCACCCCGTTCACGATGAAAGTGCCGCGCGGCGTCATCAAAGGCAGATCAGCCAGAAAAATTTCCTGCTCTTTTGCCTCGCCGGTCTTTTTGTTGACAAGGCGCGCCTTCACGCGAAGGCCCGCTTCGTAGGAAAGATTGAGCGCTTTCGCCTGGTACTCGTCGTACTTCGGCTCGTCAATCGAGTGGTCCGCGAATATCAAATCCAAATCCTCGCCCGAGTAATCCTTGATGGGAGAAAATTCCCTGAAAAGCTCCTTGATACCTTCCTCAAGAAACCAGCGGTAAGATTCAATCTGAACCTCGGCCAAGTACGGCAGGAGCGCCAAGGGCTCGCGGTAACGCGAGAAATACTTTTTATTGTCGGCGGTCATTTTTTACGGAAAAAGCGTTATTTTGGGTAAAGAAAAGCCAAAAGCAAGCAAAAAGCCCCTTGTTTACCGCTTTCTAAGGGGACGCTTGCTCTGGGTTGAGGTTATTCTATTTTATATTTTATCACCTCGCTCGGATCTTTAACGAGTAAGGGCCGTAACTCAATCGTACCCCCATTATAGCCACCATACTGTGCTTGTCAAGCGCGTGGGGATAAGCTAATAAAAAGCTATGAAATATCTAAATTTTTCCGTGGTGATTGAGGAAGACAAGAACGGATTTTTTGCGTTCTGCCCGGAGCTGCAGGGTTGTTATACCCAGGGAAAAACCTACGAAGAAACGCTTAAAAACATAAAAGACGCCATTCAACTGCATTTGAAAGACAGAACGACCGATAAAGAAAAATTGGAGCGCCCTAAATCAATGGCGCCAAATCGCGCTGGGATTTGGACGCGCGGTGATTTCAAAACTTCATTGCAAGCGATTTTGGGCGGGGCGTGAACGGAAATTATTCCAAGTGATGATACATCATATTTACGCTATAGCGTAGATTTGCTGTATCATTTTCTACTGCGGAAGTTGTTCCAGGTTACGAGAAGAGGGCTGGCGATGAAAATCGAGGAGTAGGTCCCGGCGATGATGCCGACGATAAGAGTGAGCGCAAAATATTTGGTGCTCTCGGCTCCAAAAAAATAAAGAGCGGCCAAAACCGCCAGGACCGTAAGCGAAGTATTGATGGAGCGGACGATAGTCTGGGACAAAGATTTCCCGACGATTTCTTCAAAGTTACGGCCCGGGTTGAGTTTTAAATTTTCCCGGATGCGGTCAAAGACCACGATGGTGTCGTGAACCGAAAAACCAAGCACGGTTAAAATCGCGGTCACGAACAGAGTGTCGATTTCAACTCCTTTGAAATGCCCCAAGGCCGAGAAAACGCCGAGCGGAATGAAGATGTCATGAAAAAGCGCGGTCACCGCGAAAAGCCCGTAAAACCAGCTTGAGACTTGCCCGTCCGGCAGGCGGGCCGGCTTGGAAACTTTCCTAAAAGCGAAAGCGATGTAGAGAATAATCGCCGCCAGAACCAAAAGCGCGGCCCAGACGGAGCGTGTTCTCAATTCTCTCCCGATGGGCGGGTCGACGGAGGCGATGCTGAAATGTTTTATCTCTCCGAAACTTGAAAAGACGCCGAGTATTCTCCGGCCGTCCGCCTCCCCCAGTTCGCGCGTCCGCAGGGAAAATCCGTACTCGCCCGCCGGCTGCAAAACGAACTGCCCCAGGCCAAGCCCGGACATTTTCTCATGCAAAACTTCCTCGCCGGGGCGCCCGGCAGCTACCGGAGAAAATTCAACCTCCACGACGGAGCCGCCCGTAAAATCAATCCCGAGCTTGAGTCCGTAGACAAAAAGCGAAGCCAGGCTCGCCAAAATCAAGACGAGCGAGAAAGCATAGGTGAATTTTCTTGCCTTTACGAATTTCATCGTGAAGAGGCCCTGCCCGCGCCGAATAAAAACCGCACCCCCCCGCTCTCTCCGCCTTTGTCGGAGAACTCAAGGGCGCGCAAAAAAGTCCGCGTCACGGTAATCGCCGAAAACATGCTCAAAATTATGCCGAGACCCAAAGTCAGGGCAAACCCCTTGACGCTTTGCGTTCCCAGCGCGAAAAGGATCAAAGACGTTATGAGAGATGA
>CAZPXU010000005.1:11144-16651 GCA_964590055.1 uncultured Candidatus Saccharibacteria bacterium
CTCAACCGAGGTCGCCAAATACTTGCCTGAGCGAAGTTCCGCTTTGGTTCGCTCAAAAATCAGAATGTGGGCGTCCACCGCCATGCCGATGGACAAAATGAATCCCGCGATGCCCGCCGCGGTGAGATAAACCGGAATCAGCTTGAAAATGGCCAGCGCCAGGGCGGCGTAAACGGCGAGCGCGACCACGGCGGCGAATCCAGGGAGCCGGTAAAAAAGAATGAGAAAGAGCGCGACCGCAATCGTGCCGTAAATTCCGGCGCTGATCATTTGAGACAATATCCGCTCGCCCAAAGAGGCGCCAATCGACTGCTGCAAGCCGAGGGAAATCGGAATCGGCAGCGCTCCGGAGTTAAGACGCCGCACCAGGTCCCTGGCTTCGGCCGCCGAAAAACGCCCCGAAATCTGGGCCCGCCCCGCGGAAATTTCTTCCTCGACCACCGGCACCGAGATTGGAGCGCCATCCAGAAAAATCGCGACGGGCTTTTTGATATTCGCCTTCGTAATTTCGCCAAAAAGCTTCGTGCCCTCGTCGTCAAAATCCAGAAGCACCACGGGTTCCAAAGCGCTCTGGTTGAAATCCACCGAGGCCTTTTTGAGATAACGCCCGGTAAGAGCCGTCGGCTCGAAAGCTTTTAAGACGGCCTCCGGGTCGCCGGAATCCTGCAGTTGAGCCAAATCCGTTCCGGGACGAAGCGCGCGAAATTCCAAATAGGGCGTCTCGCCGATGATCTTGATGGCCTCGGAAATGTCAAAAACCCCCGCCAAATCCACGACCAGGCGGTTTTCGCCCCCCACTTTCTTCGTCTGAATGCGCGGTTCCGACACTCCGAAAATATTCACCCGGCGTTCAATGACGTCTTTGAGCCCCGCCATGGCCTCCGAAACTTCGGCCCCTGGGATCCGGGAAGTGTCGGCTTTGTATTCCAAGCTGATGCCGCCCTGCAAATCCGGCCCGAGATTGAAAGGAAAATATCCAACCCAGTCAAAATACCCCGCCGCGAGGCCTATTATCAAAAACGAAACCGCTAAAACGCGCGAACGCAACATAAAATCCATTCTAAACAAAAAAAGCGCGGATGTTAAGTCCGCCCTTTTTGAAAATTTAAACTCCCGAGAGCCTCAGCTCTTGCAAAGCTTTAGCGACGGCGGGCTACTCCTTTATTTCGATCCCCATGCTTCTGGCGCTTCCTTCAACAATCCGCATAGCCGCCTCAACATCGTTGGCGTTCAAATCTTCCATTTTTTTCTCGGCGATCTCGCGGATTTGCGCGCGCGAAACTTTTCCGACTTTCTGCGTCAAGGGACTGCCAGAACCTTTCTCAATCCCCGCGGCTTTCCTAAGCAAGTCGGAGGCGGGCGGAGTTTTCAGAACAAAAGTAAAGCTTCTGTCCTCGTAAATCGTGATTTCGGCCGGAACAATCGTCTCGCCCAAAGCGCCCGTGGCATCATTGAACTTTTTTACGAATTCCCCGATGTTAATCCCGTGCGGGCCCAAAGCCGTGCCCACGGGCGGCGCCGGCGTGGCTTTCCCGGCCGGAATCTGAAGCTTTACAACTGTTTTGATCGGCTTTGCCATTCTACAATTTCTTAACCTGTAAAAAGTCCAGCTCCACCGGCGTTTCTCTGCCGAACATCGAAACGAGCACTTTGATTTTGCCCCGAGCTTCGTCCACTTCGTTCACTTTGCCTTCAAAATCCTTGAAAGGCCCGTCGGTCACCCTGATGGTGTCCCCGATGGAAACATCCACCTTGAATTTCGGCTCGCCCGCGCCCATTCTCTTGAAAAGCACGTCCACCTCTTCGCGCGAGAGCGGGGTCGGCGTGGTGCCCGAGCCCACGAAACCCGTCACGCGGGGCGTGTTTCGAACGACATACCAGGAATCGTCGGTCACAATCATCTCAACCAAAACATAGCCGGGGTAAATTTTTTCCTCCACGGTCTGGCGCTTCCCGCTTTTTATTTTGATTTTTTTCTCGACCGGAACAAGCACGTTGAAAATTTTGTCCTCCATGCCCAAAGACTCGATGCGCTGGCGCAAATTGCGCGCGACGGCGTCTTCGTATCCGGAGTAGGTATGGACCGCGTACCAATTTTTGCCGAATTCGGAGGTTTGTTTAGGCATTTACCCTCCTAACTTTTAAAATAATTAATAAGCAATCGTTTTACTTGATTTCGACCCCATCCAGTTTTTAAAAACTTTTCACGCGCAAAAGCATCTTTCTTGTTCAAAAATGCTTCATAGAAAATCAGCGAGAAGGGATAACGTTTCGCTGTTGAAAAAATTTTTCCTTGATTATGCATCTTAAATCTTTCCTTAAGATTTTTCGTGCAACCTATGTATATATCCATGTCTTTTTGACTTCGTAAAACATACACATAATACATATCCGTTGAAAAGTTTGGAGGGTGAATTACAGCACAAACCTGTTCAATAAAAACTGGAACAAAATGTCCAAAAGCCCCAAAAAAGCGGCGATGACGGCCGAAACACCGATTACCAAAAGCGTGAAGCGAATGGCGTTCTTGCGCGACGGCCAGTTGACATGGCGCAGCTCCTGCCGGGTTTCTTTTAAATAATTTACGAACCTCTGAAAAACATTCATTTTGAGCCTGCCCGCCTTTGGCGGGGATTTTTAAAAGCCCCGAGGGGCTTATAGATTAAGGGTAGCAAGTGCCTTAAAAAAGTCAAATGGGTTGTTTTTTTAAAGAACCATGGTATAATGGGATTAACCAAACTCCAGAAAGGAGGAGCTATGGAGATAAAGATCCTTGTCAAGGAAACTGGCGAACAAGAGGTAACAATCGGGGGCAAACTCTTTGCTTCCTCGAGCTTCCCAGACAAGCTCAAGGCAATCCAGGAGGCCGCCAAGGCACAGTGCGGTATAGCTGATTTCATTCAGCAAGCGACTCTCGACATCGCGACCCCCTGCGCAGGCAACGCTTAACTTTCAACATGGCAGCAAAATTCAGCAAGGAGGCGAAGGATGGACGCAAAAGGAATAACAGAGCTTGAGAAACTAAAGCGGAGTATGGCGAGAAAGGAAGCAAAGCTCAAGCTGTACATAAGCGCGAGGGGGCGGCTTCAGAGAGCTACGCTTATCATAGAGGAAGAGAGCGCGGAAGCGGTACCTGTTCTCCTCAGAGAAAGGGCGCTGCTCAAACCCGTGAAGCGAGTTATGACAGAGCACGGCGTCACCTATTTCCGCGTCGCACTGGGAAGCATCTTAAGAGCTGCCGACTGGAAACTCGACATCGAGGAAGAAACCGGGATTTCAGTCCGAATGAAGAACCAGAGAGACGAGACGGTTCCGCTGCCAAGGAAGATTTTTCGGAACCCCCAATACCTGTAACCCTCGTTTCGCCAAGGAAAGCCGAACAGAAGGTGGAGTTGCGTTGCGCTCCACCTTCTTTTATTTACACATCCAGATTCTGCACCGCGCGGGCGTGGGTCTGGATGAACAATTTCCGGGGCGGGACTTCGTCCCCCATCAAAATATCAAAAGTTTTCGAGGCCTCGGCGGCGTCCGAGATGGCAACCTGCTTGAAAACCCTGACGGCCGGATCCATGGTCGTCTCCCACAACTGCTCGGCGTTCATCTCGCCCAACCCCTTGTAACGCTGAATGTTCACGCCGCGTATTTTCTCCCCGACTCCAACCTCTCCTGCAACCTCTTCAGACTCGCCTTCGGGGGCATCTCCTTTCTTTGATTTTGTCTCCGAAACTTTCTTCTCGAATTCTTTTAAAATTTTATCTTTTTCCCCGTCCGAAAACGCGTAGCGCACCTCCCGCCCTCTTGAAATTCGGTACAAAGGAGGTTGAGCGATGTACAAATAGCCCGATTCAATCACCGGAAGATAATACCTGTAAAAAAGAGTTAAAAGGAGTGTTCGGATATGCGCCCCGTCCACGTCCGCATCGGTCATAATGACAACTTTGTGATAGCGAATTTTGGAAACATCGAGCTCCTCCGCAATCGCCGCGCCGAGGGCGATAATAAGCGCTTTGATTTCTTTGGACGCGAGCATTTTGTCCAACCGCGCCCGCTCCACGTTCAAGATTTTTCCGCGAAGCGGCAAAATCGCCTGGAACCTTCGGTCGCGGGCCTGCTTCGCCGAGCCGCCCGCGCTGTCCCCCTCCACGATGAATATTTCCGACTCTTCCGGCTTTCGGGACTGGCAGTCCGCAAGTTTTCCCGGAAGCGTCAGCCCGTCCAAAATTCCTTTTCTCAAAACGGTGTCCTTCGCGGCTTTCGCGGCCTTGCGGGCTTCCAGCGCCAAAATAACTTTCTCCAAAACATGCCTGGCGTCGGCGGGACTTTCCTCAAGATAGGCGGAGAGAGCCTCCCCGAAAACAGATTCCACCGCCGCTCGCGCTTCGGGATTCCCGAGCTTGGATTTAGTCTGCCCCTCAAACTGGAGCTGGCTATTGGTTATCTTCACCGCGATCACGGCCGTAAGCCCTTCGCGGACATCTTCACCCGTAAGAGTGTCTTTTTCTTTCAAGTAGCCGTTCTTGCGCGCGTAATCGTTCAAAACTCTTGTGAGAGCGGCGCGAAAGCCAGTCAGGTGCGTCCCGCCTTCCGGATTATAAATATTGTTGGCGAAAGCAAGCTCGCGCGAAGCGAGGTCGTCGATATATTGGAGCGCCACCTCCACCTGAATTTTTTCGTATTCCTTCGAGACGTAAAAAATATTTTCATGCCTTGTTTTCTGGGCGCGGTTCAAAAACTTCACATAGGAACGAATGCCGGATTCAAAACAAAAAGCGTAGGACCTCTGCAAATGCTCCTCTTTTTCGCGCTCGTCCTTTATTTGGATTTTAACTCCGGCCGTGAGATAGGCCTGCTGGCGAAGGTGTTCTAAAATTGTTTCCCAATCGAAACCAATTGTCTCTTTTCCGCCGGAGGCGGATCCGCCTAGGGCGGAGAAAATCTCCGGGTCGGGTTCAAAAGTCACCGCCGTGCCCGACCCTTTGCAGGGGCCGGTTTTCTTGACCTTGCTCTTGGGTTTTCCGCGCTCGTATTCCTGCGTCCAGCGCTCGCCGTCGCGGCAGACCTCCACGGACACGTATTTTGACAAAGCGTTTACCACCGAAACCCCGACGCCGTGAAGCCCTCCGGAAACCTTGTAGCTCTCGCCGCCGAACTTCCCTCCGGCATGAAGCGTGGTCATCACGGTTTCAAGCGCCGATTTTTTGGTCTGCTTGTGGGTCTCCACCGGAATTCCGCGCCCGTCGTCCACCACCCGCACCTGATTTTTCGGAAGAAGGGTCACCAGAATATTTTTCGCGTACCCCGCCATGGCCTCATCCAAAGAGTTGTCCACGACCTCCCAGATAAGATGGTGAAGCCCATCAATGCCGGTTGTCCCGATGTACATCCCCGGGCGCTTCCGGACGGGCTCAAGGCCCTCCAAAACATAGATGTCTTTGGCGGTGTAATTGTTGGAATTATTATTGACGCCTCCCCCTTTACCCCCCGTTTTCCGAGGCGCTTTTTTAGCT
>CAZPXU010000006.1:0-16506 GCA_964590055.1 uncultured Candidatus Saccharibacteria bacterium
TGTATACTCTGCCCTTCTTGTCTATGTAGGGCAGCTGGTTCATGTGCTCGATGATGCGAGGCACCAGTTTTTCGTATTCTTCCTTGGTATATTGCTTGTTGAGGATGCAGTATTGTTTATTGCGCAGACCTACACAACCGAAAAGATTATTTGAGTTATGGCAATTAAAAGAATAGGAATCATCATAACACCACCAATTGTGAGTTGAGAACACGGTGCGAGACGCAACGCATCCCACTGCTTCATAAAGTAATTCTGAACCAAATCCGCCATAAGTAGCATCATGAACATTGCGGGCTCTATCAGCTACGAGCAGAAGAAATTTTGAATCTTCAATATTTTCTTGCGCGTTGAAACAATAGAAACAGTTTCTTGCTTCAGATATGTCGTCTCCTGATACGTTCGAGGACTTCATGATCATTGCATATCTGCGCGGGAATTTAATGTGAAAATCCATAAATTTTTCTTTCTCTTGGAAAATTTCTGTATAGTTTCCGCTAAACAACCTCTCTGTCTCTTTAAAGTAGCCTTCTTTAGAGTATTGCTCATTAAAAATACAATACTGCTTGTTCCGTAAGTTAACGCAACCGAAACAATGCTGGCAATTACGGCAATCATACAAAAAATAGGAATCAACACATCCTTCACAGTATTTACTGAAAAATAGTTTATAACATTTATTACACTCTACTGTTTCATAACAGTATTCGCTGTGTCGGGTCTGATAAATATCCATACAATTTTTTACAAAAAGGCCGCGCGATATATAAAGACAATCTTCAGCATCTAGACTGGCAAATACAAGATAACAATTTTTTAAATTTCCGGCATAGTTACTGTATTCACTATTAACTGTATTTTGGTTCGAAAGAGAGACAATCGGCACTCTCATTAGCAGTTTATTAAACTGTCCAAAGAAAAATTCTTTAAAATCGTACTCTGCCCCATAGGTAAGAGAGTCCCATTTATCTGACCACCAGCAATCACGGCAATAAACTTGAAATGGTTTATCGCTTGAATAAATTGTAACGATGTCTTTTCTACAAAGACCACATTGTCTTTTATAAAGATATCGCTCGTTCCTGAATTTTAGCCTTCTCTGCATCCGGCACTCCGGGCACCAGGTGGGCGGAGGCACGGAGATTTTGTCATAGAATTTAAAATCTTCGGGTCCGATTACAAACTCGGTTTTACAATTTTGACAAATTTTTGTCTCTTGATTCATTGTTCGAGCGCTTCCCGCCCCTTGGGCGAGGCTCGCCCTTTCTCAAGGGCGACTATCCCCGGCAAAGTTCTCTCGGCAAGATATTCCAGCATAGCGCCGCCGCCAGTCGAGACAAAAATGTTTTGGCGAGACCCCTCCACCAAACCTCGGGGCAAGTAATCTGTCGTATCGCCTCCGCCAATGATAACTTTGGCTCTGGAGTTTTTCAAAAGAGAAACCAGGCGCTTTGTGCCGGCCGTATAGCCCTTTTCCATAAAACCCAAGGGCCCGTTCCAGACGATAAGCCGGGACTTTTGTATAACCGGCTCCCAGCTTTTAAGCGTTTTCGGCCCCACATCAAGCGCTCGGCCGTTTTTTATGACCAAATCCTGCGGCAAGATTATTTTTTTTGACTTCACGGGCGGCTTTTTTAAAAATACGTTCGCAATAATCCCCCCCAAAAGCACATGGTCTGTTTTTGCCAAAAGGGCCTTGAGAAGCGGGAGTTTGGTTTCAATCTTCCCGCCCGCCAAAATCAGCGTGAAAGGATGGGGGGGATGAAAAGCCCTGGAAAGATTTTTAATTTCTTCCTCAAAAAGAAAACCCATATAGGAAGGAAGGAATTTGGGAAGCGAAACAATGGAAGCGTGGCGGCGGTGCGAAACAGAAAACGCTTCATTCACGTAAATATCGCCCAGCTTAGCCAGTTTTTTCGCAAAAGCCATATTGTTTTTCTTCTCCCCCGGGTCCTTGCGCAGATTCTCCAGAAAAATGATCTCGCCCGTCGGGAAACGGCGCTTTTTGAGGTAGCGGACGAGCGGACCTACGCCCGGTATTCTGCCGTCATTCATCTCCAGGTGCGTCGCGAGCGTCACCTTGGCGCCCCGCGCCAAAAGATAGCGAAGGGTAGGGAGGATTTTTTCAATTCTGGGCTCATGCGGTTTTACCGGAAAAACGTTAAAATCCACCCGCACCAGCGCTCTTTTCCCGTTAAGCGGGACCCGCCGGAGATTTTTCATGGCTTTTTCGCCACATCCAAAATTTTTGAAAATTCTTCCGCCTGCAAACTCGCCCCACCCACTAAAAGCCCCCCGGCTCCTTTTATGCCAAGAAACCCGCCAGCATTTTTGGAATTAACCGAGCCGCCGTAAAGAATGGGAATTTTTAAGGCGGCCGCCTTGCCCCAAATGTCCAGGACCGCGCGGCGTATGAAAATCGACATCTCAAAAAAGTTTTCGGGAGTATCCGCCCTCGCCCCTTTGGCGGTCGAAATCGCCCAAATGGGTTCATAGCCCACGGGCGTCCGCACGACATAGCTTCTGGGGAGACCGGAGAGTGCGGCCTTTAATTCGGTTTTCACAATTTCAGGAAAAGCTTCCTTCGTCTTTTCTTTCTCCCCCACGCATAAAATGGCTTTCAGCCCGCCGGCAACTGCGGCGTCCAGTTTTCTGGAAATAAGCTCGTCTGTTTCTCCAAGAAACTCCCGTCTTTCGGAATGCCCCACCAAAACATAAGAAACGCCCTGCGCCTTGAGCATGCTGACCGAAATCTCGCCGGTGTACGCGCCCCCAGCCGTAGAATTTTTAAAGAAAACATCCTGTGCTCCCAACTTAAGCGCGGCGGAGGGCGTAAAAAGCGGCAGATAAACGAAAGGCGGCGCTATCACCGCCTCCGCCCCCCGCAAATTGCGGGCGCTTTTTCTGGCGGAGTTGAAAAGCCGCTTGGCCTCCTGGGGCGTTGACGGGTTCATCTTCCAGTTGGCAACTATGATTTTTTTCATAAAATCGTTTTCCTAAAACTTTTCAGCTCGCAATAAGTGGCGGAGCGTCGGAAGGGTGGAAACAATGATTATGGCAATGACCACCGGCAATAAATAACGATTGGCGTTCGGGAAAGCGCTCCCCAGGCCGTAACCGAGGAAGGGAAGACCAATCGCCCAGAGCGCTCCCCCCAGGAGGTTGTAAAAAAAGAAGTTTGCCCAGGGCATCTCCCCCGCCCCCGCTAAAATCGGAGCGAAGGTGCGGATGACGGGCAAAAACCGCGCCAGCACGATGGTTTTCCCGCCGTGCCTTTCATAAAACACCCGGGTGCGCTCCAAATAAGATTTTTTGAAAAAAAGCGAGTCCTCTTTCGTAAAAATCGCGGGGCCCACGCGCCGTCCGAAAGCATAGCCCACGTTATCACCCAGAACGGCAGCCGCAAAGGTTAAAAAAGACAAGAGCCAGATATTTAAAAACCCCTGCGAGGCCAAAAACCCGGCGGTGAACAAAAGCGAATCTCCCGGCAGGAAAAATCCCACAAAAAGTCCGGACTCCGCAAAAATAATCCCAAAAAGGCCGAGATACCCCGCGGCTTTAATTAGAGGAACCAAATCCAATCCGAAAAGGGACTCCGTCATGATCCGGCTTTTCTTAAAATCCGAGCGGCTTCTTCCGGCGGCATTTTTATGATTTCAATCCCGGTGCCCAGTTCCACCCCGCCCCAAATCGCGCCTCGAGGCAGAATTTCAAGATGCCAGTGATAATGCCTCGCGCGCGGCCCTTTCGCCGGAGCGGTATGAATAAAAAAATTGTAATCCGGATCGTTCATGGCGTTTTTAAGCTTGGCAAAAATAACCCGCACGGCCTCGGCCAAACTCTCCCGCTGGAGCGCGGTAAAATTCTCAAAATTGGGATTGTGTTCCAAAGGAAAAAGCCGTATCTCGAAAGAAACCCGCGAGGCATAGGGGCAAAGCACGACAAAATGTTTGTTTTTATAGACAAGCCGCTTTTTGTCCCGAAGTTCTTGTTTTAACATATCGCAGTGAACACATCTTTGGCGCTTGACAAAATATCGTTTTGAGCCCGAGAGGGAGCGCCCGACATCCGGCGGAATTATGGGGAGGGCCAAAATCTGCGAATGGGGGTGGGGAACGGTGGCCCCAGCGGAGGGGCCGTTATTATGAAAAATCAAAATATACTTAACGCACCTTTCTTTTTTAAGGGCGAGATAGCGCTCGCGATAAGCCGAGAACACCGTTGCAATCTCGGAGGCGCTCATAAATCCGAGCGAATGCTCATGGTCGCGAGTTATAACCACCTCTTGAAAGCCGACCCCGCCCATTTTTTGATACGGCCCTTCAGGAAGCGGAACGGGACAGACCGTATGGGGAGTAAGCACCGGGAATTTGTTGGGAACGACTTGGACAAACCAGGAAGAAGGCCGCCCTCGCCCGCCTCCGGCCCAGGAGGGATGAGCATATTTAAGGAGCGCCGGGACGTTATCGGAGCGCTCGGGATCTTCAAAGGGGCAGGAACTTTTCGGAACTTTCGGCCGCCTGGAAATCCTTGCGAAAAAATTCGGCTTTTTTTTAATTGCCGTGGCCACCAAAATCCATTCTCCGGAGACCAGGTCTTTTCTAAAAATGGACGGATTCATAGTTTATAAGCCCCGCGCGACAAGTTCCAGCGAATTTTCACGATTTCCCACAAAGACCAAAGGTAGCTCGAAAATCTTACCTGACTTGAAACATTCCTCCAATGAGCCGGAACTATTCCTATCCGGTAACCAAGCTTCTGGGCAAGCGCCAAAATTTCCACATCGAAAGCCCAGCGATCCACCCCGGCAAGACGAAAAATCTTTTGGGCGGCGTAGTCCCGAAAGGCCTTGAAGCCGTTTTGCGTGTCCCAAATGCCGGGAACCGCCAAAAGCTGTATAAAAATATTGCCCATATTCCCAAAAAGAAGCCGCCACCATGGTTGTAAATACTCCTGGCCTCCAGGAACATCTCTGGGATTTCGCGATGAAATTACAATTTCGTACCCTTTGTCAAAAAACGGCCGCATCTTATCAAAGTGAGAAATGTCGGTGCCGTTATCCGCATCCATGAAAAGGCGGACTTTGCCTTGGGCTGCGAGTATTCCCTCGCGCACGGTATAGCCCTTGCCGCGGTTCTGTCTTCGTTCCAGAACGCGAAGATTTTTAATTTCCCCCGTCATGCTTTTGGCAAGTTCGGCGGTATTGTCCCTCGGCCCGTCTGTCGCCACGATGATTTCATAGGAAAAAGGTTTTTGGGAAAGATACTCTTGAACTCTCCGAAGAGTTTTTGCAAGCACTGCGGCTTCATTGTAAGCGGGAATGACGACGGAAAGGTAAATATCCGGTTGGGGCATCAATCAATTTTAACACGAAAAGCCAGCCGGCTGAACCGAACTGCAATTTTATATTTTTGTCAACACTTCGGCGCCGTTTTTCGTGATCAAAACCGTATGTTCAAAATGAGCGGCCCGTTTCCCGTCTCTCGTTTTCCAGGTCCAGCCGTCTTTTTCCAAATAAACCTCAAAACTTCCCTCGGTCACCATGGGCTCAACCGCAATCACCATGTTTTCCTTCAAAACGACGCCCGTCCCCGCCCGGCCCCAATTCGGAATCTCCGGGTCCTCGTGCACCTTCAAGCCGACTCCATGTCCCACCAGCTGCCTTACCACGCCAAATCCATTCGACTCAACAAACTTCTGGATTCCCTCGCCGATATCCCCCGCTCTGACCCCCGCCTTGACTTTAGAGATCGCGAGCTCCAGGGCTTGGTTCGTGGCCCGAATAAGTTTTTCTCCGACTTCGTCGGTTTTGCCGACCGCGACCGTCTCGGCCATATCCGTAAAAAGCCCCTTATACTTCATCCCGATATCCAAACCAACGACATCGCCTGATTCAAAAACCCGCCTAGAGGGGATCCCGTGGACAACTTCATCATTTATGGAAACGCAGAGCGAGGCCGGGTACGGAGATTTTGCGTCAAAAGCGCGATATCCTTTGAAAGCAGACTCGCCCCCCGCCAGGCGAATCAATTTTTCGGCAAGCGCGTCCAGCTCTTGGGTTGTAAGGCCTGGTTTTATTTCGCGCTTCACCTGCGCCAAAACGGCGGCCAATTTCCCGCCGCCTTCCCGCAAGATTTCAAGTTCTTGACTGGTCGTGACGGTCATCTCGTGAAATATTCCTCAAGCTTTTTTTCCAGTTCTTTGAAAACCTCATCGCGCGTCTTTTCGCCGCTTACTTCCAGGAGGCGTTTTTCAGACCGGTAGTGCTCGACGGTAGGGAGAACTTCGGTTTCGTACCAGGCCAGGCGATTTTGGACCCTCTCTTCGGTGTCATCAGCCCGTCCTCTTGCCAAAAGCCTCCGCAACGATTCCTCCGGACTTATCTCAAGTAAAATTGCGATTGCTTTGGGCCTCGCCACGAATTCCAAAACTTCATCCAAAAGCCGCGTTTCTTCCAAGCGCCGCGGCGAGCCGTCTAAAATTAAAATTTCCTCTTCTCTCGCCCTCTCCCGCAAAGCCGCAAGCCAGAGATAAGCCGGAAGCCAAAAAGGCATAAGCCCGCCCGCTTCCAAAATTTCTTTGACCTTCCGCCCCAATCGCGAAGATTCCTTCGCCAAAACCCGAAAATCGTCGCCGGAGCTGAATTTTACGGCGTTCTTGAATCCGGGCAATTTCAACAAAAATTCCATCTGGGTATCCTTCCCGCACCCCGAGCGCCCCAGGAAAACCAGAGTGGTGGATTTGGGAATAGTCGCCATCTACTCGTACTCCCGCATCACGAGCTGGGCTTCAACCTGTTTGACGGTTTCCAGAACCACCGAAACCACGATCAAAAGCCCCGTGCCCCCGATGGTAAGCGCCACGACGCCCGTGGTCGCCTGCATCACCAAAGGCAGGACGGCAATTAAACCCAAAAACAGAGCGCCGATCAAGGTAATCCGGTTTAAAATTCTATACAAAAATTCCGAGGTGGGCCTGCCCGGCCGAATCCCCGGCACAAAAGCCCCCTGTTTCTGGAGATTCGACGAAATCTGGTCGGGGTCAAACGTCACCGCCGTGTAAAAATAGGTGAAAAGGAAAACCAAAATGAAATACGAGAGCGCGTAAGCCCAGGGGCTTGCGAGAAAAGCCAGAATGGCGGAGGAAACGGAGCTTAAAATCTGATTCGAGCTCCCGGCCAGGAAATTCACAATCATCTGCGGGAATAAAAGAATCGAAAGCGCGAAGATAATCGGGATAACGCCCGCTTGATTGACGCGGAGCGGCAGGTGGGTCGAAACTCCCCCGTAAACGCGCATGCCGCGGATCCTTTTGGCGTAGGAAACAGGAATGGGCCTCTCCGCTTCCGTAACCACCACCACTCCGGCGACAATGACAAGGCCCGCCGCAAGAAAACCCAGCAAGAGCGGGATTTGGGAAGGATCGAAGTTCAGAAGGGCGCGCTGGATGGAGCTGGGAATCCCAGAGACAATCCCCGCGAAAATCAAAATGGAGATGCCGTTGCCGATGCCGTATTCCGAGATAAGCTCTCCAAGCCACATCAGGAAAACCGAACCCGCGGTGACTACCGCGATATTGACGACGCGGGCTCCGAAACCGAGATCCCCCAAAACCCCCTGCCGCTCCAGGAGCACCAAAAGCCCGAATCCCTGCAAAACGGCGAGCGGCACCGTCAGCAGGCGGGAATACTGATTGAATCTTTTTCGGCCCGCCTCGCCTTCCTCCTGATAAATTTCCTTAAGGCGCGGAACAATCATGGTCAGAAGCTGCATGATGATGGAAGCCGTGATATAAGGACCGACCCCCAGCATAACTACCGAGAGATTGTCCAGGGCCCCTCCAGAAAAAATGTTCAAAAGACCGAAGAATTGGTTCCCCTCAAAAAAAGCGCGAAGCCGCAAAGCGTCAATCCCAGGGATGGGAAGGGCAGCCGTGACCCGGAATACCAAAAGAACGGCTAAAACGAAAAGAAGTTTTTTCCGCAAATCGCGATCTTTAAAAATCAAAAGCAGTTTTTCAAGCATGCAGAAATTATACCACGCCCCCGCTCTTCTTTATCGCCGCGGCGGCGCTTTTGGATACGAAACAACCTTTGATTATAAAAGTCTTTCCAACTCCGCCCCGCCCCAGAATCTTAACGTCGGGTATTTTCCCTGAGATTTTCCCGATCAGTTTCTTATCAAATAAGGCGGTGGGCGTGATCGTCGCTCCCGCCCCAAAATTTTTTTCGAGAGTGTCCAAATTTACGACGGCCCAGCTCCGCCCCAGCGCAATTTGACGGCTATGCTTGCCCGAGCCCCGGCGCTTGGGAATCTTTTTGAGGACGTCGCGAAACGCGGGCCTGATGCGATGGCCGGCTCTGGACTTTTGCCCCTTGATGCCGTGTCCCGAATAAGTGCCGCGCTTCCCCCCGCGGCCGACCCGCTTCTTGGCTTTCCTGGAAATAGTGGGTTTTACGTTATGAAATTGCATAAGGCCGGTCGTCTTTTTATTTATCCTGCGGCACAGCTTTTAATTGCGAAAGGGCGACCAGGGCCGCTCTGGCGTTATTTATTTTATTTTTCGTATGCGACAAAATTTTAGCGGAAGTATTGGTGATCCCAGCCAAATCCAAAACCGCCCTCACCGCCCCGCCCGCAACCAGACCGCGCCCTTTCGTGCTGGGACGCATAATGACGCGGGCAGCTTTATATTTGGCCCCGACCGCAAAGGGAATCGCGCCGTTCTCGTTAAGCGCAATCGAAAGCATGTTCTTCTTGGCCTCGCGCTCAGCTTTCTCCATAGCCAAAGCGGCGTCTTGACCTTTGCCGACTCCCAACCCCACACGCCCCTTCTTGTCGCCGAGGATAACCGCGGCACGGAAAGAAAAGCGCCGCCCCCCCGCCACCACCCGCGCCACGCGCCTAAGCTCGATCATCTTCTTCTGAAACTCCGATTTGCGTTCGCGGCGATATTCGTTTTGTCTTGGATTATAAGCCATAAGTTAAAACTCCAAACCGCCCTCCCTTAGGCCTTCGGCCAAGGCGCGGACCCGGCCGTGGTATCTAAATCCGCCCCGGTCGAAAACAACTTTTTTAATCCCGGAATCCAGGATTTTCTTCGCCGCAGCGAGGCCTAAATTTCTGGCGCGCTCCGACTTGGTTCCCTTTTTAATCTTAAACTCGGCGAAGCCCGCCAAGGTTCTCCCGCGCCCATCGTCAACCAGTTGCAGCTGCAAATGCCGAGAGGAACGAAACACCGAAAGACGCGGCCTGGCGGCGCTGCCGCTTATCCTGGCACGAATCCGCCTGTGTCTGACAATCCTTTTTCTGTTTTTGGATTTTGTTTTCATTTTTTTAGAAAAGCCCGGCGATCCGATTATCCCCCGGCACTAACCGCTTTTTTCCCTGCCTTGCGTCTTACGACCTCGCCCAGATAGCGAATCCCTTTGCCTTTGTAAGGTTCCGGTTTTTTAAGCTCCCGCAGTTGAGCGGCGACCAGCCCGACTTTTTCCTTGTCAATCCCGCTGACCGCAATGACGTTCTTTTCAACCTGAAAAGTTATTCCCTCTGGCGCTTTAAATTTCACCGGATGCGAAAACCCCAGCGAGAGCGCGAGATCGCGGCCCTCCAACTGCGCCTTAAATCCGATCCCGACCATTTCCAATTTTTTTGAAAAACCCGTTGCCACGCCCGCCATCATGTTTTTGACAAGAGCGGCTCCCGTCCCCCATAAGCTCTTCACATCCCCGCCCTCGCGCTTGGGGACAATAATAACCGTCCCGTCTTTTTCTTCGAGACTAAGGAAGGGGCCGAACTCTCTCTCCAACTCCCCTTTGGGGCCCTGGACGCGAAGGCGCGAACCCGAAATTTCCACCGTGACCCCGGTTGGTATCAAAATCGGTTTTTTGCCGAGACGCGACATAAAATTACCACACTTCACAAATAATTTCCCCACCCAAGCGGGATTTTCTGGCGTCACTACCGGTCATCAGGCCCCGAGACGTCGAAACAACGGCAAGCCCCTTGCCTTCTTTGACCGCCCTTATCTCGCGCGCCCGGCGGTAAAGGCGCCGGGAGGGTCTGGAAATTCTTTTCGCGCCGTGAATCCTGGCAGAGCCGTCAGCTAAATAGGTAAGTTCTAACTCCAAAAGCTTTTTGTTTTTTCTTCCCTTCCGTTCAGCGGAAGAAAGATACGCCGCATCCTTCAAAATCCTGGAAATCTCCCACTTTATTTTGGAATAAGGCAACGCCACCGCCGGTTTTTTGACGGCTGCGGCGTTCTTAATCCGAATTAACATGTCGGCGATTGGATCAGTCATATGCCAATTTTTACAAAATTACCTTAATTAAATCTCTGATAAAGATTTTGGCTAAAAATTGAGCACCCCGCCCCAGTTTTAATGGGTTTATTATGCTGGCAAAATTTGTTTTCTTAATTTTCATGTTTTCACTATAATGTTTGCTCACTAAAACTGGGGCGGGGTAAAGTTTGGCTGCAAAATTTTCTGCATGTTCATTTGAAAATTTTGGCCAAGCCTTTACCAGCTTGATTTCTTAATCCCGGGAATCATGCCTTCGTTGGCCAGTTCCCTAAAACAAATTCGGCAGAGCCCGAAATCGCGCATATAGCCGCGCCTGCGCCCGCAACGGAAACAGCGTCGGACCAGACGCGAGGAATACTTGGGTTTCTTATTGGCGCGGGCGGCGGTTGAAGTTTTAGCCATGGTGTTTCAAAAAAGTTTAAGCCGTTTTTGTAAAAGGGAAGCCCAGGGCCTGATATAATTCCAGAGCCGCTTCCCTGCTTGGGGCATTGGTCACGATGGTAATTTCGAGCCCAAAGATAGTTTTTACATCTTCGCCTATAATTTCCGGGAAAACAATATGCTCCCTGATGCCAATGGTTAAATTTCCCGCCTCGTCCAAACTCGAAGGCGCGAGGCCCCGAAAATCCCTGGTGCGCGGCAGAGCGACTTCCAGAAGACGCGAGAGAAAATTATACATCTTCTTCCCGCGCAGCGTTACCGAAAACCCGATGATCATCCCTTCTCTCGTTTTAAAAGACGCGATTGATTTTTTAGCCGGGCGGGGAGACGGTTTCTGCCCCGTTATCAAAGCCAGCTGCCTTTGGATCTCGTCCTGCGCTTTCTGATCCGTAACGCGGCCGATTCCGCTGTTTACCGCAATCTTGACAATCCTGGGCACGGCGAGGGGCGACGCAAAGCCGCGCTTTTTCATAAGCTCCGGTCTAATCTTTTTTTCATACTTTTCTTTAAAATCTGACATAGTTTAAAATTCTCCTTTGCATTTTCTGCAAAATCTTGATTTCAAACCCGAGGCGGACGTATTGAAGCCCACCCGGGCGGCTTTGCCGCAGTGCGGGCATTTGGGCATAACTTTCGACGCCGCAAGCGGAGCGGGGTGTTCCACAATGCTCCCCTTCTCCCCGCTCCGGCGAGCTCTCTTGTGACGCTTTCTCAAATTCAGGCCCTCCACCAAAATTCTTCCGTCTTTCGAATAAACTTTCAGAATTTTTCCGGTCCTGCCACGATCCTTGCCGGAAATGACGAAAACCTGATCGCCTTTTTTAATCCTGCCTGTCATTTTTGGACTCATACCACCTCCGGCGCCAAAGAAATAATCTTCAAAAAACCTTTTTCCCTGAGCTCTCGCGGAACTGGCCCGAAAATTCTTCCGCCCTTGGGTTCCAGTCCGTCCAAAATTACGACGGCGTTATCGTCAAAACGAACGTAGGAGCCGTCCTTGCGCCGGAAAGGAGCGCGCTGGCGCACTATCACCGCTTTCACAACTTCCTTTTTTTTCACCGCCTTTCTGGGTTCGGCCTCTTTCACCGAAACAACTATAATATCCCCCAATTGGGCCCAGCGCCTTCTCGTGCCCCCCAAAACTTTAATGCACTGGACAAGCTTGGCTCCAGTGTTATCAGCTACTTTTAACATGGACCTAAGTTGAATCATAACGATTGCCCCGCATCCGAAGACCCGCCCGCTTCCCGACCCCGGCCCCGTTCCAAGACAAGTTTTACCGTCCAGCGCTTCTGGCGCGAGAGCGGTCGCGTCTCTTGAATCTTGACTTTGTCGCCGACTTTGTATTCATTCTTTTCGTCATGAACCTTGAAACGCCTGGAACGTTTGACGTATTTCCCATATTTTTTAACCTTGCGAAAACGCGTCACCTCCACCAGGGCGGTTTTTTGCATCCGACTCTCCACCACAACCCCACTCAAAATTTTAGGACGGCTCGGTTCGCTCATACTTTCAACTTAAGCAAGGTAAAAATTCTTGCGATCTCTTTTCTAATCGTCCGCGCTTCGCGGACATTTTTAACTCCGGCTCCGGAGACGGAAAAACGCAAAATCCTAAGGCGGGCCCTTTTCTCCGCCGCCAGCCGCTTTAATTCCTCTTTTGGTTTTTCCCGCAACTCTTTTATCTTCATGTCATTTATCCCCTGGATACGATCTTGGTTTTAACCGGAAGTTTCGCCCCGGCCCTTTTCAGCGCCGTCGCTGCGACGGCGCGCTCCATTCCGTCAACCTCAAAAATAACGCGGCCTGGTTTTACCACCGCGACATACCCGATCGGATCCCCCTTGCCGGCGCCCATCGTAACTTCAGGCGGTTTTTGGGTGAGCGGCTGGTCCGGAAAAATTCGGATCCAAATCTTGCCGCCTTTTTCCGCAAAATGCCTCAAGGCTTTCCGCGAGGCCTCAAGCTGCTGGGCGGAAATGCGCCCCGGCTCCAAGGTCTTAAGCCCCAGGGAGCCAAACGCCAAAGACGTGCCGCGGGTTTCCCGCCCTTTAAACTGTCCCCGGAGCCTCTGCCACTTGCGATATTTTACTTTTTTCGGAAATAGCATAATCCTAATCTACGCATTCATTCGAATGATACGAATAATTTATTTGTGGCATTCGCATATATTTGTATATTCGCATTATTTCTGAGGCGACTTGTCGCCGAAGACTTCGCCTTTGTAAATCCAAACTTTAATCCCCAAATCGCCGTAGGGAAGATGGGCTCGCTCGCGCGCGAAGTCAATATCCGCCCTAAGGGTGGTCAGAGGCAACTCTCCTTTTTTGAGCCACTCATAGCGCGCCATTTCCGACCCGTCCAGGCGCCCCGAGAGCGAAATTTTAACGCCCTTAACCTCTTTCGCGGCCATGACTTTTTCCAGATTTTGTTTCAAAACCCGCCTGAAAGGAAGCCTCTTTTCCAAATCGGCCGCGATCATCTGCGCGACTATTTTGGCGTAAGTTTCGGGGGAACGGACCTCCTCCACCGATATTTTAAAATTCTTAGGCAAGAGCAAGGACTGCTTGGCGGCAAGGCCGTGGATTTCTTTTTTCAATTTTTCAATTCCTTCGCCGCCCCGTCCGATTAGAAGCCCCGGGCGCGAAGTTTTGATTATCACGTTCAAATCGTTCTGGCTCCGCTCAATTTCCACCAAAGAAACATACATGCCCCGAAGTCTCTCATCAAGCCATCCGCGCAGGATCAAATCCGATCTAAGAAACTCCTGATAATTTTTAGAACGAAACCACCGGGATTTCCAGCCCCTCAAGATTCCCAAGCGAAACGAATACGGATGAACCGAATGCGACATGATTATTTTTTATCCGCCAACACCAAGGTAATATGGCTCATGCGTTTCCTGATAGGCGCGGATCGCCCGAAGGCCCGCGGCATAAAGCGCTTCAAAGTCGGGCCTTCATCCACCCTGATTTCTTTCACCACGAGCGTTTCCGGATCCAGACCGAAATTGTGGCGCGCGTCCGCTCTGGCGGATTTCAAGAGCTTCTGAAGCGGCGCTCCGGAGGTTTTCGCGGCAAACTTTAAAGTCTCGCCGGCCTTTTTAACCGACTGGCCGCGGATCAAATCCGCGACCTGGCGCACTTTCCTGGCGGACATTCTTAAATACCTAAGTTCGGCTCTGACCTGGGTCATGTTATTCTTTTTTCTCCTTGGCGGCCGCGGCAGCCTGGATCTCCGCTTCGCGCTTCTGGGCTTCCAGCTCCCGCTGCATCCTGCCTCCGTGCCTGACGAATTTTCGGGTCGGGCTGAATTCCCCCAGACGATGGCCCACCATTTCATCGCTAACGGTTACGGGAATAAAATCTTTGCCGTTATGCACCCCGAAAGTATAGCCAATCATCTCAGGCGAAATCTGCGAGGAGCGCGACCAGGTTTTAATTACCGCGTTGGAACCGGGTTTCGCTTTCGAAATTTTCTTCAACAGTTTCGGATCCACGTAAGGACCTTTTTTAAGAGACCTGGTCATATTATTTCGTGCGACGCGACAAAATAAAGCTCTTCGAATATTTGTTTTTATTGCGGGTTTTAACGCCCCGCGTTCCCTTGCCCCACTTGTTGATGGGGCGTCGGCGCCCTCGAAGCGAACGGCCTTCGCCCCCTCCGTAGGGATGATCCACCGGGTTCATGGCTGAACCTCTCACCGTAGGCCGGACTCCCAAAAGCCTGGACCTGCCGGCTTTGCCGATAACCACCAGATTATGCTCTTCGTTGGAAACCTGGCCGATGGAAACCCAGGAGGAGTCCTGAATTTTTCTAATCTCGCCGGAAGGAAGCTTCACCTGGCTCCAAGGGCTCGACTGCGCCAAAACTTCGGCAAAAGAACCGCCCGACCGGACCAGCTTCGCCCCGCCCCCGGGATGAACTTCAATATTATAAACCTGCGTGCCTACGGGGATGTTTTTCAAGGGGAGACGATTGCCTTTCCTTAACGGCGCCGCGGCTGAAGTCAAAACTTCATCGCCCGGCCGGACTCCGGAGGGCAGGACCAGATATCTTTTTTCTCCGTCGGCATAGACCACCAAACCGATGAAAGCGGAACGATTCGGATCGTATTCTACGGACAGAATTCTCGCCGGGATGTCTTTTTTGTCAAAAAGAAAATCAACCTCGCGCCAGAGTCTCTTGACGCCGCCGCCTTTGTGACGAGTGGTTATGCGCCCCAAATTGTTCCGACCCGCTTTGCGGTGGCGTCCGAAAGTCAAAATCTTCTCCGGATCTTTTTTCGTAAGGAGTTTGCTATATTCAATCCCCGTCATATGGCGACGGGAAGGGGTTTTTGGTTCAAAAGTTTTCATAGAGGGTCACGTTATTTCAATCGTCTCTCCGGGATTTAAAAACACGAGGGCTTTTTTGTAACCGGGGCGGAGGCCCTTTTTGCCCCTGGACCAACGGGTTTTGGCCGGAGTTTTAATCAAATTTATTTTCCTGGGGCGCACCCCGTAAAGCTCCCGAACCGCCCGACCAATCTCTTTTTTATTCGCCCCGTCGGCAATCCTGAAAACGTACACCCCGAGCGCGTTCAGGCTGGAGGTTTTCTCCGTGACCTGCGGGGCCAATAAAACTTCGAAAGCTCTTTCCGAAATTTCATTTTTCGCCTTAAAACCGGCCGCTCCCTGTTTCCGTTCCGCTTTTTTCTCCGCCGGCGGCCGGGCCGCGTCCGCTTTCGCCCGCGATTTCTCGTTCGTCCTCTTCTTTTTTAAAAAATCCAAAAGCGGCATTTTATTTGAGAAAAGTTTCTTCCAAAATTTTAACGCTGTCCTTCGGAATCAACAGAAATTTGCTGGAAAGAACGTCAGCCGGGTTGGAATTTTTCGCCTCCATCACCTCCACCTTGCCCAAGTTGCGAAGAGAGCGGATCGTATTCCTGTCGTTCGCCGGAAGTAAAACCAAAACCCGTTTGGAGCCGAGGGCTTCAAAGCCTTCCACGCGAGAAAGATTTTGTAATAATTCCGCTCCGCGTTTCGTCTTGGCTTCCAGGATTTGCAGCTTTTCCAAGAACAAAATTTCGCCCCCGCGCAATTTTTCGGAAAGGGCCGATAAAAGCGCCTGGCGCCTCATCTTCTTGTTTATTTTTCTCTCGTAGCTCCGCTCTGATCTCGGGCCATGGGTCACCCCGCCTCCTATCCAAATTGGAGAGCGGATCGAGCCGTGTCTGGCCCGGCCGGTTCCTTTCTGGCGCCAGGGCTTGCGCCCGCCTCCAGAAACCTCGCTCCGACCCTTGCTATGGGCGACTGTCGGACGGGCGTTTCGGCGCATGGATTCCAAAACATAGTGCGCGAGGTCAGGGTTAAAAGCCACGCCAAAAACTTTTGGAGGGAGCACAATCGCCCCGACTTCCCGCCCGGCTTCATTATACATCCGCGCTTCCAATCTGCCCGCATCCGGGACGCCTTTGGTTTTTGGTGATTTTCTGGGCGGCATATTATTTAACCGAAGTTATCTTAAGCAAAGTGCCTCGTCGCCCCGGCAACGCGCCTTTTATGTACAAAAGATTTTTCTCCGCTTCCACCTTCACCACCTCCAAATTCCTGACCGTAACCGTTCTGCCGCCCATCCGTCCGGCCATGCGCTTGCCCTTCAAAACCCGCTGGGGCCAAGTGGCTCCGATCGAACCCGTCTCGCGCTCGGAATGTTTTTCCCCGTTCGTTCTCGGTCCGCCGGCAAAACCGTTACGCCTCACCACCCCCCTTAAACCTTTGC
>CAZPXU010000007.1:0-10574 GCA_964590055.1 uncultured Candidatus Saccharibacteria bacterium
GCCTTTGGGCTTTTTGAATCACATGCGCCATGGTCAAAGTTTTTCCGGAGCCCGTCACTCCGATCAAAGTCTGGAAGCGTTTTTTAGCGCGGAGTCCACTGACAAGCTTATCTGTGGCTTGCTGTTGGTCACCCTGCGGCATTAAAAGATTTTTGGTCGAAAATTTCATGAGAAACCCATATTATACCACCTTTCAAATCTAAATTTCGAGCCCCATGTTTTAACAAAATAAAAAGCCCCGCAGTGTGGTTTTCGTTCTTTCGAACAAAACATCCATCGCGGGGCCTTGGTTGGGCGAGACATGTATCTCAGCGTCTCAAAGACAAACACAAGCTCGTCTCGCTTTAAAGAGCTCCGCCCCGCATTTATTTGCACGTTTTGCAAAACATCACTCCAACCGCGGGGCGTTGGTTCAAGCGGCCTTGCGCGTTTCCCGGCGCTTTCTCTTGTGGTTCAGGCGACGGAATATGGTAACCAGGTCCACATCAAGAATTTTCATTATCTCGCGGAACTTCTTGCCGCGCCCTCTAAGCCGCAGAATTTTCTCGCGCGTGACATCCGGGCGCTTGAGCGTGGTCAGCCCGTTTTTTAGCTTGATGCCTGCGCTTTTGGCCCGCTGCCTTACTGTTTCCTCGCCGGTTTTAAGTTTTCTGGCGATTTGGCTTGCGTTCAACTTTTTCGCGAGCCGTTTTACCTTGGCGACCGTGACGTCCGGCCGCGCGAGTTTCCGGCTTTGAACCACGGGCTTTTTCTTCCCGCCGTTTATCCCAACGTACCATAAGCTTAAGCCAGCCTCGGTTTCTTGTTTATATTTGGCTAACAGCTTACGGTATGGCTTTTCCTTGGAATCCCTTAAAAGCTCTCTCCAAGCTCCGGGCCACAGCTTTAAGTCGAACTTTTTTCTGGCAAGCGCGGTTTCCTCCGGCGTCGGCTTATGTTTGGTTGTGACTTTCGCCATCGCTTCCACTACCTCTTTTATTAAGGAGCGGGTATCAAGCATCTTCTTCCTCCTTTCCTAGTGCTTGTAATTTGTTTACCACGCTTTATCGGAAAATTCAACTGGGGTAGGATGAAACTATGCTCGGCTATCTCGAAGGCAAAATTAGTTTCCGGGGGGAGCGCTACCTTATAATAGATGTCGCCGGAGTGGGGTATAGGGTTTTTGTGAACGCAGAAACTTTGAAAAACGCTTCCAAAACCTCGGAAAAAATTAAAGTCTGGACGCATCTCTATCAGCGCGAGGACGCGATTGAGCTTTACGGGTTTTTGTCCCAGCCGGAATTGGAACTTTTTGAAACCCTTTTGAGCGTTCCCGGCGTAGGGCCGAGGACCGCTTTGGGAATTTTAAACGTCGCGCCGATTGACACCTTGAAGCGCGCCATCGCCTCGGGCGAGCTTTCGTATTTGACGAAAGTCTCGGGCATCGGGAGAAAAACCGCGGAGAAAATCATGGTGGAGCTTCGGGAAAAATTCGGCAAAGCCGTTTCCGTGGGCTCCGAATTAAAGGAGGAGCAGGACGCCCTGGAGGCGCTGGAATCTTTGGGATACAGCGCCCGGGAAGCGCGCGAGGCGCTTCGACAGGTGCCGGGGTCGGTCGAGGGCACATCCCGGCGCGTTCAGGGGGCGCTTAAAATTTTAGGCGGTTCAAAAAGCTGATGGTTTTCATTGACGCCCTGATGAGGCTTTTGGGTTGGAGGGAAATTGAACGCCCGGAACCTGTGGACTGGCTATATTTTGTTTTATGGTTTTTAACCCACATTTATTTGCTGCTGGTCGCCGGTTTTTACTTTGCCCGCCTCGCCGATTTTTTCCCCCAGGGCGTCATGTTTTTTGATTCTTTCGACGAACCCTACCTGGGCGCGGTTGCAACCTACACTATTTTAAAAGAAGTCCGAAAAAAGCGCGGGGTCAGACGCCGTTACCACGGGGGGATTTTCGTCGTCTACTGGTTGATTTTATTCTTGGTTGCGGCCGTGGCGGCGTGGCGCTCCCCCCTCTATCGCTTCGACGGCATGCTGCACATAATGCTTACCAACGCCCTGGCGACCTCCGTCATCTGGATAGGAAGTTTCATCCACAAGCCATAATGGAGCGGTTTTTGTTCGCGCTCAAAAAATTCATCCCCCGTCCGGCTTTTGTTTTTTTTCAGCCGGCCTATCATTTTACGCTGGCTTTTCTCGCGGCGGTTTATTATGGGTTTTCCGCCCGAGGCGGATCGGTCTTGGGCCGACCTTCGCGCTCCCTGAAAGTCATCGGCATCACCGGGACTTCCGGGAAGACCACCACGGCGGAGATGCTTTTTAAGATTTTTTCCGAAGCCGGTTTTAAAACCGCGACTTTGAACGGGCTTTATTTCAGGATTCTGGGCGAAACGGAGCAAAATCTTTTTAAAATGACCATGCCGGGGAGATTTTTTGTGCAAAAATTTCTGCATGATGCGAAAAAAGCCGGGTGTGAATATGTTTTTCTGGAGGTAACTTCCGAAGGGATTAAGCAATTCAGGCACAAATTCATAAAATTTTACGCAGCGATTTTTACCAATCTTTCCGAGGAGCATCTGGAAGCGCACGGCGGGTTCGAGAACTACCGGGGGGCGAAGGGGGAGCTTTTCAAAATCGCGCCGCTTGCCATTTTAAACGGCGACGACGCTAACTTTGAGTATTTTTACAAGCTCTCCCCAAGAGAAAAAATCGTATACGTGGCGGCGGATTTTCCTCAAGGTTTAGAACTCAAAATCCCCGGGGAGTTTAACAAAATGAACGCCATGTCTGCCCTGACTTTTGCCAAGCGCGAAGGAATTTCTCCGGAGATAGCGAAGAAAGCTCTTGAAAATATAGAGGTTCTGCCTGGGCGGATGGAGTATCTCGCGACTGATAGAGGTTTTAAAGTTTTGGTGGACTACGCTTTTCTGCCGCAGACCTTAAAGCTCGCTTATGAGGACGCAAAGAGAAAAAGTTCCGGGCTTGTCTGTGTTCTGGGCGCAACCGGAGGCGGGCGCGATAGATGGAAACGCCCGCTTACCGGAGAGGTAGCCGCCCAGTACTGCCGCAAGGTTTTTGTAACGAACGAAGACCCCTATGACGAAGACCCTTTGAAAATAATGAACGAAGTCGCCGGGACGCATAATTTTGAGAAAATTCTGGATCGCCGAGAAGGGATTCGCGCCGCGCTCAAAGCCGCTAGAGCGGGCGAATGCGTGGTTATTACCGGCAAAGGCGCGGAGCCCTGGATTATGGGGCCGGGCGGAACGAAAACGGCCTGGGATGACCGCCGCATCGTCCGCGAGGAACTCGCAAAACTCTAGACATATCTTTTGAGAAAGTTATAATTTCCCCAGGGCTTGTTCGGGGAGGAGGATATTATGGGTGACAGAGACGAGAAACCGATTAACATTGCGCTTCTCGTATTGTTGGTAGCGCTGCTGGTTGTAGGATTTTTATTAAAACGCATTTTTAACCATAATGAGGCTATAAAGCCGGAACAAGCCCGGCAAGAAACCCGCCGGGAGTGAAACATGATTTTCCAAATCAAAAACTCTCGGCGGACTTTTTATTTAAAATTACAAACAAAGGCCCAGCCATATTTCAGACCGGGCCCTTTTATCAAGAAGACAAACTGGTTTCTACGGGAATTCGCTTCCTAGAGGAGGTTCTTCTTCTTTAGGCGGCTCAAGTTCTCTTATGCTTTTCTTATACTGTTCTTTGGTTACTCCGCCGGAAACCCGCTGGCCGTCCAAAGTTGTTCCTTCTATCACTAAGACGTAGTACAGAGGGCAAATCACGACTTTCATAGCGGCTGTGATTGTTCCCGTTGTTCCTTTAGGGAGCCGGACCGGCCCTTTTCCTCCCTTGACGGGCTGGTAAGCTTCCAAGTCATCCGTAACCTCCACTCGTTTTCTGCCTTTCGCACGCGCTTCTGCTTCAGTAAAGAACGATTCCTTAAACCCCATGACTTCCTCCTTCTCTTTTTAGTTTATTATTGATAGTATTTGTTGTGATTCCGAAAGTCAATTTATGAATTTATGAAAAAGAAATTGCCAAAGTCGGTGAGGAAATTTTTGCGGAAAGAGAAAAGTCGCCTAAGGCGGCAGTTTTTGGAGCCCCAAATTCGGGAAGAAAAAATCAAAGAGCTTCTCCGACGTTTCAGCGCCGACGCTTATGGTCGGCGTTCCGTACCTCAAGCGTCGGAATCGGAGCCCCGACCTAAAAGCGTCGGGGTTGCTAAATAAAGAAATCCTTTGACGGCTCGCCTCGGCGGTGCTAGGATTTGAAAAAGCACATACGAGGAAAGGAGACGGCTATGTTTGGGCAGATACACATTTGGCTGACGGCTGGCGCCGTTTTGGTTTTTGTGATTTTGGTAGGGCGCCAGATTTTCAAAGGACGGCAGGGCGGGAAGATTGAAGTTCCGCCGGAGACCTGGGCAAAGTGACGGAAAGGAGGCGCTTGATGGCAACGGCGTATTACGGAAGGATCGGGGCGGTAAACGATTTTGTGTACGTTGAGCTGACGGGTCAATTTGAGACCCTGCAAGCCGCGGCAGATTATGCCCGCTCGCTCACCCCGCCCGAAGGGTTTATTCTGCTGGCGGTTTCACTTCCCTCAGACCCCAACGCTCTCTTATGGCTCTCCGAAGAGAGGGGAGCGTTTGAGAAGATGATTCCTTTTGTGAGGCAGATGGACACGGGTCAGATCCGAAAATCAGGCTTTGTCCCCCAAGCTGCCTGACATCTTTCACCCCGAGCCCGCACTGCTTTTGTGCCGGGCTCGCTTTTTTTATAAAATCTGCTACCATACAATTCTATGGAAAATATCTTGAGGTTTCGGGGGATTATTGTTCTGGTCGGTATTTTTTTGGCGGTTTTTTTGGGGCTCAAGTCCTGGGAAACCTGGCAAAACGTCCGCCTGCCGGATTTCCAGCGCCCCACGATATCGGTTACGGGCGAGGGTAAAATTTTCGTAAAGCCCGACATCGGCGAGATTGGTTTGGCGATAAATTCGGAAGCGGCGAAGATAGAGGACGCTCAAGCGCGCGCGACCGAAGTCATCAATAAAGTTGTCTCCATGCTGAAAGAAAAAGGAGTTGAAGAAAAAGACGTCCAGACCGTGAATTATTCCATCAACCCAGTTTACGACTATCCGGAGGGCTCAAGGCGGTTTCGCTCCTGGCAGGTTTCGCAAAGCTTGAAAGTGAAAATCCGCGACCTTACCAAAACCGGAGAGTTGCTTTCAAGCGCGGCCCAATTGGGGGTAAACCAGGTCGGCTCGCTTTCTTTCACGACTGACGACCCCCAAAAATTCCAGGAAGAGGCGAGAGCCAAGGCGATTGAAGACGCGCAGAGAAAAGCCAAAGAGCTCTCCTCAAAGCTGGGCGTGAAGCTCGGTAAAATCACGGGCTACGGAGAATTCGGCGGCCCCGGTCCGATTCCTTATTTTGGAATGGCCGAAAAGGGCCTGGGAGGAGATTTTTCCGCTCCGCAAATCCCGACCGGCGAGAACGAAATCCGCGTGAACGTTACTATCACATATCAAATTAAATAAACATGAATGAGAAAGCGGGCTTGCCCGCCGAAGCTTCAGCGCAGGCGGGACCCAAAGATATTTTCCTGCATCTTTTATCCATAGTCGCGCTTTATGTCAGCGCGGGGAGTTTTATCGCGCTTTTGTTCCAGTATATAAATGTTTATTTTCCGGATATCGTGTCGGGCGGAGGTTACTGGGAAATGCAGTCGGCTTATTCCGGCATCCGCTGGTCCATAGCGGTCTTGGTGGTGGTCTTTCCGGTGTATGTTTGGGTTTCCTGGTTTTTGGGGCGGATGTACGAAAGAACGCCGGATTTGAAAAATATCAAGACCAGAAAATGGCTTTTGTATTTCACGCTTTTTGCCGCGGCGGTCATCATCATCGGGGACTTGGTCACGCTCATCTATAATTTTCTCCAGGGCGAGCTTACTGCGAGATTTCTCTCGAAAGTTCTGGCGGTCGGCATCGTGGCCGCGGCGGTGTTTTGGCATTATCTTTTGGAACTTCGCCCCGCGCGCCCTTCCGCAAAGATTTTCGCCTAGCCCGCGAGCGCGGTTGTTTTGGTTGCCGTCATCGCCGGATTTTTCATGGTCGGTTCTCCCCAGGAAGAGCGGGCGCGGAAATTTGATGACCGGCGCGTTTCGGACTTGCAGGTAATTCAGGGACAGATTATAAATTTCTGGCAGGCGAAAGAAAAATTGCCGCAAAATCTTTCGGAACTTACCGATAATATTTCCGGATTTCAGGCGCCCCAAGACCCGGAGAACGCTTCCGCTTACGGATATGAAGTTTTGGGTAAATTAAATTTTAAACTTTGCGCGAATTTTAATCGCCCGAGTTTGGAGGAAAGCGCCAAAGCCGTGCGGTCTGTTGCTCCCTATCCCGTCGAGCCCTATTTCGGCGCGGAGAACTGGCAGCACCCGCAAGGCGAGGTTTGCTTTGAGCGCACTATTGACCCAGAAATATATAAACCGACAAAGCCGAGATAAAATTTATCTAATCCTCCACAACGTCCGGAGCCTCTATAATGTCGGCTCGATTTTCCGCACGGCGGATGCGGCCGGAGTTTCAAAAATTTTTTTGACGGGCTACACTCCGGAGCCCGCTCCAAAGACCGCGCTCGGAGCGGAAAAATATGTTCCCTGGGAGAAAATGTTAAACACTCAGTGTCTAACATTACTAAAAAAGAATAAAGTTCAGGTTGTTGCACTGGAACAGGCCAAGGGCGCGGCCGATTACCGAAAATTCAAGCCGAAATTTCCCATGGCGCTTATTTTAGGCAACGAAGTCCGCGGGCTTTCGCCCCCGCTCCTCAAAAAGTGCGACAAAATTATTTATATTCCCATGCGGGGCCGCAAAGAGTCGCTTAACGTTTCCGTCGCCTGCGGCGTTGCTCTTTTTTCTTTGATTAAATATTAGTATGAAAGCGTGGCAATAATTTTCCCGTTCTGGTCGTAAAGCTTTATAGTCTCACCGCGGTCTTTCCAAAGTTCCTGGGGGCGGCCGAAATAAACGTACCACTCTCTCTTGTAGAAGTTATCATCTGGTTTGTGGTTATCCACGCAGGTTTTGTAGTTTATCTTGGACGAGACGTAATTTCGGCATTCCTCGGTGACTCCGACGGGATTTCCCTGGGGCTGGCGACAGGTGGAAACGGACTGAAGAAAATTCGCGCAGGCTTGCTCGAAAGTTTTTCCTTCGGGCTCGTTCTCTGGGCGCGGGCATTCCTCAAACAGGCGCGGCTCGAATTTTTTAAACTCGGCGAAATATCCGGTGCATAGGTTCGTGCGGAAGTTCGCCCCGATGGGGCTTTGCCCCGTTATCAAATAAACGCGCCCTCCGGGGTCGAGCCAGATCGGTTCTTCAAAATTTGCCTGCCCGGCGTAGGGGAGATTGGCTCCGTTTCCTATCGTAACCCGCACCCCTTTGGAATTTTCCAGGCTGAGTCCGGTGATTAAAACTTTTTCTTTGTTGGAATAGAAAGCCGCCAGTTCGACGTATTCCTGATCGGGCTCGTTTCTGGCGGCGCCCCCCTGATATAGCGATATTTTATCCTGCAAGGACGAGTCCGACAAAGAGGGCGGTTTTTCTCCCTGAACGGGGGGGATTATTTGCGGCGGGGGGAGCGATTGAGCGGGAGGCGTTTCATCAACCGTTCCCGAAGTGGAGGGGGAGCCGACTCTGACCCCGCCCCGTCCGCCGATTATTCCGCTCCGCGCGGCGTTTATTAAAATCACGGCTACGATTATTACAAAAAGCAAAATCCAGCGGCCCTCGTTTATGAAATTAGGACTGCCTCCGGGCCTTCTGGCGCCGCCCCCGGCCCTGTTACCATTTGGCATGCTTTAATGATACGTCGGTTTTTATAATTTGACAAGAGGCAGGGAATATAGTACTATGAAAGGCAGCATGGTTTGGGTTCACAATTTTTCTTGAGCGGGAGGGCTTTATGGAGAAAGTTTTGCAGGCATTGCCGAAAATACCGCGGAAAAGGCCTCCTCTTTCCTGGTTTTACAAGAAGGCGCGAGAAATCATAGAGGCAAGCGGTGGATACCCTCCATCGGATAAGCCTCTGGGTCTTTTGGTGAGCGGGATTCCTGATGAGTATAGATATGCTTTTCAGGAGTTCATTTCCCAGGAAAAAACTCGCGTTAGGAACCAGAAAAGGAGAGTAGCGTGAAAAGAAAACGAACTTTTGCCTTGGCAAGTCTCCTGCATCAGCCTAAGGTCAAGGGCAATCTGACGCCGCGTTTTCGCAGGGAACACAGAGAGAATGCCGCATTGCGGCATAGCGCGGCAAGGTTTCGCCCCGGCCGGGAAAAAGCCAATTAAAGGAGGAGTTCTTGCAGCAGTAAGGACGGGAGCCGTTTTTCGAGCTCCCTTCTTTATTTTCCGCCCCGCTTGTTTAATAATATGGATATGCTGAGTTTTTTCCCCGGGCTCTTCGCTTTCTCGGAATTCGCTCCTTTGGCCCTGCGTTTTGCATTGGGCGTGATTTTCATAGTCCACGGCTATCCGAAGCTTTTCAAGGATTTCTCCGGGGCGGTTCAATTTTTTGGAGCAGTCGGCATCACCTCCTCCAAATTCCTGGTTTTCATTGTGGGGGCGGTGGAGTTTTTCGGCGGGATTTTGCTTCTCGCGGGGGCCTTTGTCCAGCTTGCTTCTGTGCTCTTGGCGCTTGACGTGCTCTCGGCCATCTGGAAAGCCGGATTTAAAAAAGGTTTTACGGGCGGATACGAATTCGAACTGGCCCTTTTCGCGATGCTCGTCTCGCTTCTGGTCCTGGGTCCGGGGGCGTTTTCGTTGGACCTGCCGCTTTAAAGGAGTTTGCCTCTGACGTTACGTCGGAGTTGCAAAATCAGAGCACATTAATAATGTGCTCGACCGAGCACTAAAAGTTAGTGCTCTGGCCTTTACCTCATCGAGTCTGAAGACTCTTCAGAGTCTGAACGACCCGCCCTTTCCTTGAGGCGTATTTGATGCTAATCTATAAAATCAATGTTTGATGCCATGGTTTTGTATAATTTTCATAGAACCAGAAAGGGCGGGGTGCTCATATTTATAAACTCACTTGCGTTCGTATAAATATGGCAGACACGATTGTTTTCGACCTTGAGACCAAAAGGGATTTCGCCGAAGTGGGCGGCCGCGAGAACTTGGAGAAACTTGAAGTCTCGGTTTTGTGCGCCTATTCCTATCTTGCTGACAAATTCTACGCTTTCGAGGAAAAAGATCTCCCGAGCTTTGAGAAAATGCTGGGGGCGGCCGGACGTGTCGTCGGTTTCAACATCAAAGGATTTGATCTTCCGGTCCTCGCCCCCTATTTGAAACTGAATCTTACGGCGCTTCCGGTTTTGGACATGATGGATGACGTGGTCGAAGGGGTGGGTTTTCGGGTCTCGCTGGACAACTTGTGCCAGACCACTTTGGGCGCGGCTAAGTCCGCTCACGGGCTTGATGCGGTGAAGTGGTATCGCGAGGGAAAGATGGAAGAAATTAAAAAATACTGTACAGATGACGTGAGGTTGACGCGCGATTTGTACGAATTCGGGAGGAAAAACGGGCACGTCCTTTTTCTTTCGCGGGACGCCGCAGGTCGGATCGCGATTCCCGTCCGGTGGTCCTTTGAAATTCCCCAGAATGTCCGGCAGGTTTTAAGCGAGGCGCTTCAGAAGAAATTCAGCGTAGAGATCGACTACGTGACTCGCTCTTCCGACTCCTTGGCCGCCGCGAGAAACGCCCGCCTCGTCGATATCTATAAACTGGACGATGATTTTTTCGAGGGGTATTGCCACTTGCGGAAAAGCCCCAGAATATTTAAGATTGAACGCGTGCTTGCGGCCAGGCTAACCACCCTGCCCTATGAGCTTCCGGGCGAAGCGCAAACAAAATTACTCTAAAATGGGCGAAAACATAAAATTTCATAACGAAGACCGCCTACTCACTTTTGACGAGCTGATTTCGGAATTGGTCCGCTTCGTCAAAGACAGGCCGGAGCGGGAATATAAAATCGTGGTGGGCACGGATTCGAGCGCCACGAGCCCCACGCGGTTTGTGACCGCGGTTTCCATTTTGAGGGTCAGAAACGGCGGGCGTTATTTCTGGATGAGGACGGAAGAAATTCAGGCGCCGACCATGCGCGAGCGGATTTACCGGGAAACCATGCAGTCCATCGCGCTGACCCAGGAGCTCCGCTCGCGGCTTCGCGACAAAATCGGCGAGGAATATTTCTGGGACGGAAAAATTTCAGTGCATCTGGACGTCGGGCGCGTCGGACCGACCAGAGAGTTGATTGACGGCGTCGTCGGGATGGTCAAGGGTTACGGCTTTGAAGCCGTGATTAAGCCCGATTCTTTCGGCGCGTTTGTGCTCGCGGACAGGCACACTTAATATTGTCCCCATAGCTTAACGGACCCCAGCACCGGAGCGAAACTCGGTGCGGGGCGGGTAAAAGTACAGGCCTCCTTGCCCTGCACTATGCCCCCGTAGTTCAATGGATAGAACGTAGGCCTCCGGAGCCTAAGATACAAGTTCGAATCTTGTCGGGGGCGC
>CAZPXU010000007.1:10584-16309 GCA_964590055.1 uncultured Candidatus Saccharibacteria bacterium
CGGGTTCGAATCCCAGCGAGGACGCCAAAGCCACGGGCCATGGGGTAGTGGTAGCCCGCACCCTTGGGGTGGGTGTAGCCCCAGTTCAATTCTGGGTGGCCCGACCAATCATGAAAAATAAGGGTAGGGATTTGCAGTCCATAGTTGACTTCATCTATGAGAGCGGCATTTTGTCCAAGACGCCGCGCTCCGGTTTGTGGTTTTTGGGAACGGGGAGCCAGTCGGTGGCGGAACACCTTTTTCGCACCGCCCTGATCGGATACATGCTTTCGCACCTGGTGAAGCGAGCGGACAAAAACCGGGTCATTTTTCTCTGTCTGTTTCACGATGTGGGCGAAGGAAGAACATCCGACTTGAACTACGTTCACCAACGCTACGGGCGCCTGGCCGAGCCGCAGGCCATTGAGGATATCGCGAGAAGCCTTCCTTTCGGGAAGGAAATCAAAGAAGCGTTTTTTGAAGAGCAAGGCGGGAAAACGCTCGAAGCGAAGCTGGCCAAGGACGCCGATAAGCTTGAGTGGCTCGCCACCATGCGGGAGGAGTTTGTTAAGGGAAACACCAAAGCGAAGTCATGGGCCCAGGGCGCTTTCAAACATCTGAAAACGCCGATTGCGAAGAAGATCGGAAAAATGATGATGGCCACCCACCCGGACCGCTGGTGGTTTGACGAAAAAGACAAGTGGTTTGAGACTCGCGACCCCAAATTCCGCTCCTGGAAAAGAAAGTGACCGGGCATTGAATTCGCACCCAAAATCAGATACCTTTTCCATATTCCGCCCATAGCTCAATTGGCAGAGCAGGTCCCTCTTAAGGACAAGGTTCCAGGTTCGAGGCCTGGTGGGCGGACATAATAAAGAAAAACTCTCGTACGAGAGTTTTTCTTTATTTAATTTTTATTTTACTTTAAATTTCAAATGCCTTCCTTTTTTCAGGCAGGAGGTGCAGATTTTGATGCGTCCGCCTGACGGGAGAGAAGCCCATTGTAAATTAGGATATTTTCGCGAAGTTTTGGTCGGATTGTAATTGCCGCGGAGTAAAACTCGCGTTCCTGAAATTTGCGAGCCCTTGTGGCAGATCGGACATGTTTTCGTCATGTTATACTGGAGTTTATATGATCGATTTTATTTTTTCAATAGCCGTGCTGATTATGTCCGTCGTCATTCACGAAGTCTCGCACGGCGTTGCGGCCAATTTACTCGGCGACGGGACCGCGAAATACGAAGGGCGGCTGACTTTAAATCCGGTAAAGCACCTCGATCCTTTCGGGTCTGTACTTCTTCCCGCCATCACCTTTTTAATCGGCGGGTTTATTTTCGGTTGGGCCAAGCCCGTGCCTTACAATCCTTATAACCTGCGAAACCAAAGGTGGGGGCCGGCGCTCGTGGGCGGGGCGGGCCCGGCCGCGAATGTCCTGGTGGCGCTGATTTTCGCTTTCCTGCTGCGTACTTTGCCGCCGGCCGCGCCTGCTTCGCTCGCGGACATTTCCCAGACCATTATTTTCATAAATCTTCTCCTCGCGGTTTTTAACCTCGTTCCCATTCCGCCCTTAGATGGTTCCAAGGTTCTTTTTGCGTTCCTGCCCGCCCGCTGGTATCAGGTCCAGATTTTCACGGAACAGTACGGCCTGTTTCTTTTATTGTTATTCATCTTCGCCCTCTGGCGCTTTATCCTGCCCCTGGTCTTCCTGATTTTCCGCCTCTTGATCGGTGCTTGAAGTTCTGGTAAACTTCTCTCATTGTGCCGACCATTCAGCAGTTAATACGAAAGGGCCGCAAGCCCCTGATAAAAAAATCGAAAGCGGTGGCGCTCTCGCGCGGTTTTAATCTGCTTCGAAACCGCCCGGTTTTGTATCCCTCTCCTTTCAAGCGCGGGGTCTGCCTGAAAGTTTTCACCACGACCCCAAAAAAGCCGAACTCGGCTTTGCGAAAAGTCGCCAGGGTCCGCCTTACCAACGGCATGGAGGTTACGGCTTATATACCGGGAGAGGGACACACTTTGCAGGAACACTCGGTCGTCGTGATTCGCGGCGGGAGGGTGAAAGATCTGCCGGGGGTTCGCTATCACATTGTGCGCGGCGTTTTGGACGCGACCGGAGTCGAGTCGAGAAAACAACAGCGCTCCAAATACGGAACGAAAAAGCCCCGGTAGTTCACCCTCCAAACTTTTAGAATATGAAAATATTTTATAAAAACTTTTGCAAACCGGAACGGCCATACGTTGCGGCAGTTCATTATTTGCCTAAAAAGTTAGGAGGGTAAATGCGCCGCAAAGTCCGGAGAAAATTTCATCTCTCCCCCGATCCCCTCTATCAGTCCGCGCTGGTGGAGAAATTCATCAATCATCTGATGTATGACGGGAAAAAATCAACCGCCCGCAAGGTTTTTTATAATTCCCTCGAACTTATCAAAGCCAAAGTCAAGGACAAGGAGCCCCTCGCCGTTTTGGAAACCGCGATAAAAAACGTCTCGCCCGCGGTGGAAGTCAGATCGCGGCGGGTGGGAGGAGCGACGTATCAAGTGCCGCGGGAAGTGCGTCCGGAAAGGCGCGCCACCTTGGCGTTTCGCTGGATAATCGCCGCCTCGCGCGCGAAAAAAGGGAAAGGCATGGCCGAAAAATTATCCGAAGAGCTTTTGGCGGCTTCCAAAAACGAAGGAGCGGCCATCAAGAAACGCGAAGATACCCACAAGATGGCTGAAGCGAACCGGGCCTTCGCGCATTTCGCGTGGTGAATTTTATGCCGCGCGAGTACCCCTTAGAAAGAGTTCGGGATATTGGAATTATCGCCCACATTGACGCCGGGAAGACCACGGTTTCCGAGCGGATTTTATTTTACACGGGTGTTTCGCATAAAATCGGCGAGGTGCACGAGGGAGAAGCGGTGATGGACTGGATGGAGCAGGAGCGGGAGCGCGGCATTACGATTACCGCGGCCGCGACCACTTGTTTCTGGACTCCGACCCACGGCGGCGAAGAACATCGCATCAATATCATTGACACGCCGGGCCACGTGGACTTCACGGTGGAGGTGGAACGCTCTTTAAGAGTGCTCGACGGCGGCGTGGTGGTTTTTGACGGGGTGGCGGGCGTGGAGCCGCAGTCGGAGACGGTCTGGCGCCAGGCCGATAAATATAAAGTTCCGAGAATCTGTTTCATAAACAAACTCGACAGGATGGGCGCCTCTTTTGAAAAATCGCTTGATTCAATTTACGAACGCCTGACGCCGCACGCGGTTCCCGTCACGATTCCCATCGGGCACGAGTCCGAGCATGAGGGCGTGATTGATCTGATGCGGATGAAGGCGATCAGGTTTTCGGGGGATCACGGCGAGAAAGTTGAGCTTTCGGAAATCTCGGAAGCTCACGGAGCGCGCGCCGCCGAATGGCATCGGAAAATGGTTGAAAAAATCGCCGAGTCCGATGACGCTCTTACGGAAAAATATCTGGAAGGGAAGGAAATCAGCGAGCCGGAACTTAGAAAAGCCTTGCGCGCGGCCACGATTGCCTACAAGCTCGTTCCGGTTTTCTGCGGTTCGGCTTTGAAAAACAAAGGGGTGCAGCTGGTTTTGGACGGAGTGGTGAGCTATCTGCCTTCTCCCGCCGAACTTCCTCCGGTCGCGGGGACGGACCCAAAAACCAAAGCGGTTTTGACGCGGGAAGCCACGGATGACGCGCCCTTTGCCGCGCTTGCGTTCAAACTCCAAACCGATCCCTACGTCGGCCAGCTTACCTATTTCCGGGTTTATTCCGGAGTTTTGAAATCCGGTTCCTATGTTTTGAACTCGGCTACGGGCGATAAAGAGCGGGTGGGACGCGTTTTGCGGATGCATGCGAACCACCGGGAGGAGATCAAGGAAATTTACGCGGGGGAAATCGGCGCGGCGGTGGGGCTTAAAAATACCAAGACCGGCGATACTCTCTGCGATCCGGAGCATCCCATCGTGCTTGAGAAAATCGAATTTCCGGAGCCCGTGGTTTCGATGCGCATTGAACCCAAAACCAAGCAGGATCAGGAAAAATTAGGCCTGGCGTTAAAGCGCCTTTCGGAAGAAGACCCGACTTTTCGGATTAAATCCGATCCCGAAACTTTGGAGACGATTATCTCCGGCATGGGCGAGCTGCATTTGGAAATCATCGTGGATCGGATGAGGCGCGAATTCAAAGTTGAGGCCAACACCGGCAAGCCCCAGGTGGCCTATAAGGAAACTATTCGCCACAAAGCCGAAGCGGAAGGAAAATATATCCGCCAGTCCGGGGGCCGGGGGCAGTACGGACATGTCTGGCTGCGGCTCGAGCCCTTGGAGCGCGGGAAGGGATTTGAGTTTGAAAACGAAATTCGCGGGGGCATCGTGCCGCAGGAATTCGTGCCCGCGATTGAAAAAGGAATCAAGGAAGCGATGGAGCGGGGGGTCGTGGCCGGGTATCCTTTGGTGGACATGTTAGTCGCGCTTTACGACGGCTCGTATCACGAAGTGGACTCGTCGGAGATGGCGTTTAAAATCGCGGGCTCCATCGCGCTGCAGGAAGGGGTAAAACGCGCCAAGCCCGTGATTTTGGAGCCCGTCATGAAAGTGGAAGCAATCACGCCGGATAAATTCATGGGAGACGTTACGGGCGACCTTAACTCCAAGCGCGGCCAGATTGACTCCATTTCGGACCGGATGAATCTGAAAGTGATCGACGCCAAAGTTCCTCTCTCCGAGATGTTCGGCTATGCCACCACGCTCCGGTCTCTGACCGAAGGCCGCGCCTCCTACACCATGGAGTTTGACCATTATGAGGAAGTTCCCGCGAACATCGCGGAATTGATAAAAGAAGGGAAAAAGTAGGAACGGCCCTTTTTTGTTGGCTTTTCTGAACTATTGACTGGTTTTGGCGGTTCGAGTACCATTAGAAATACCCGTATATTTATCAATTTAATAAGGGTTTTAAAGGGTTTTTTTGTTTAATCGTTTATTTAACCAAATTACATAAAATATGGCAGGAAAATTTGAGATGACCAAACCCCATTTGAATGTGGGCACCATAGGACACGTTGACCACGGCAAGACTTCTTTGACCGCGGCTTTACTGCATGTCCTGAATTTAGCCGGCAAGAAGGTGCGAATCGAGTCAGTGGACCAGATTGACAACGCTCCGGAAGAGCGCCAGCGCGGGATCACCATCGCGCTGCACCACTCCGAATACGAAACCGACAAGCGCCACTACGCCCACATCGACGCCCCGGGGCATGCCGACTACATCAAGAACATGATCACCGGAGCCGCGCAGATGGACGGCGCGGTTTTGGTGGTTTCGGCCACGGACGGCCCGATGCCCCAGACCCGCGAGCACATTTTGCTCGCGCGCCAGGTGGGGGTTCCGGCCATCATCGTGTTTTTAAACAAAGTTGACATGGTGGATGACAAAGAACTTATAGACTTGGTTGAAACCGAAATTCGCGAGCTTTTGACGAAATACGAATATCCGGGCGACAAGACCCCGGTGATTCGCGGCTCGGCCACGAAAGCTTTGGAAGCGAAATCGGCCGAGGACGAGTGGGCCAAGCCCGTGTTGGAGCTTGCCAAGCAACTTGATGAATACGTTCCCGAGCCGGTTCGAGAGATTGACCGGCCGTTTTTGATGCCGGTGGAAGACGTGTTCTCGATTGAAGGCCGCGGAACAGTGGGAACGGGCAGAGTGGCGCGGGGCCAGCTAAAGGGCAACGATTCGACTCAAGTGGTCAGCTT
>CAZPXU010000008.1:0-16161 GCA_964590055.1 uncultured Candidatus Saccharibacteria bacterium
AATTCCAGCGTCAAGGCGAGCCCGTCCTCGCGCGCCCCTTCCAGCACCCGCAAGGCGTCTTGAAAAAGGTGCCAGGCCGAGCGGCCCAGGATTTTAAAATGAGAAAAATGAATTTTGGCGCGAGATTCCCTGGCGAGCCGGATCAACTCCACGAGCGCCGGCAGAATATTTTTTCCCTCGTCCTTCAAATGATGTTTGGTGAGCCCCCCGTAGGCTCGGACGAGGGAAAAAAGTTCGCCGAGCTCATTCCCGCCCGCCCGGCGCCCGTGAGCGGCCCCCAAATTCGTGGAAAGGCCGAAGGCGCCTTCCCGGAGGGAGCGCTCGAGCAAAAGGCGCATTTGGTCGGTTTGGGCGTGCGTGGCGGCCCGGGCTTCGTCCCCCAGCACGCTCCGGCGCAAGGTTCCGTGCCCCACCAGGGTCGCGAAATTCACGCCGAGGGGGCGCCGGGAAAGCTCCTCAAAAAATTCTCCGAGACTTTTCCAGTTTATATTTATCTCGCGAACGTCAACCCATTTCCCTATCCCCTCGATGTCTTCGCCCTTGACCAGCGGCGCCAAGGAAGAGCCGCAGCTCCCTCCCAAAATCGTGCTGACGCCCTGCAAGAGCAGGCTTTCCTGCGAAGGATAATTGAATAAAGTCCAGTGCGTGTCGGAATGCGAGGTCAGGTCAATGAACCCGGGCGAGACGTATTTCCCGGCGGCGTCAATGACCACTATTCCGCTATAGCGCGCGAGGTCGCCGATGGTCTGGATTTTATCGTCTTTTATCCCGATGTCCGCGCGTTCGAGCTTTTTATCTCTGAAAATCATCCCGCCTTTTATCAAAACCGAATAGGTGGCCATAACACCATTATAAATTCCAAACGCCAAAGCTCAAACAAGAAAACAAGGCCGGCTTCACCTGCCTAAAAGCTGAACCACCATTCCCACCACGGCCACAACTATGGATAAAACCCAGGCGCGCATGGTCACTTTATAATGAGACCAGCCCTTGGCCTCGAAATGATGGTGCAGGGGGGCCACGAGAAAAACCTTGCGCCCTAAAAATCTTTTTGAGAAAAGCTGAATAATGACGGAAGCGGCGTCCAAAACGAGAGGCAGGGCGATAATCGGCAGGACCAAAACCGCGTCCGTCAAAAAGGCCACCACGGTAAGCGAAGTGGTAAGCCCCAAAATCCCGGTCTCGCCCATGTAAAAGCGCGCCGGAGGGATGTTGAACCACAAAAAAGCCCCGATGGCTCCGGCGAGAACCGCCGAGAAGGCGGCGAGATCAATTTGATCCTGAAAAAACGCAATGCCGGAATAGGCCGCGAAAACAGAGGCCATCACTCCCCCCGCCAGCCCGTCCAGCCCGTCGATTACCGAGCCCGAAAAAGTCGCGAGCATCACCAGAATAAAGAACAAGGGGAAAAACGCTCCCAAGAAAACGTCGCCGAAAAACGGCACAAAAACGGAATTTTGCCCGAGCTTCAAGGGGGAATAAAACCACCAAGCGCCGACAACCGCTATCAGCAAAATCAAAAAAAGGCGCCGTGAAAAGCGCATCCCTCCGGCGATGTAATTCCCTTTCCCTTTGACCTGCCAAATATCGTCAATTAAACCAACCAGAGCCGCCGCCACCAGAGCGAACAAAGGAAGCCAAGTCTGCCCCTGCGAGAGAAAATTCAGCTTCTGCCACAAAGGATCTCCGCTTAATGATAAAAACCAGAAAAGAAAAGTAACGAGCAAGGTCACTCCCCAAATCAAAATTCCGCCCATTCTCGGCACCCTTGTTTCCCGGTCCTTGTGCATCTCGCTGAAAATAGGCGTCGGCGCGCCGTCCGGGGCGCGCGTTCTCACCTCCTTGCGCCAGAGCTTGTATTTATAAAGATAGTGCGTCAAAAGCGGCGTGGCCAAAACTCCGATGGCAAACGCCAGCGCCGAGAGCCCAAAAACTTTCAGAACGTTTAAAACCATGCCTATAGTTTAGCGTAGTATTCTAAAACCGCCTCGGCGATTTTTCTCGCATCCTCAAACCGGCTTTCTTCGCCGGAGGACAAAAGCGAGACCAAAATCGGACGGGAAAATCCGGCGTCAAAAACAAAAACCAGATTCCCGCCAGCCAGACTTGTAAAGCCTGTTTTGCCGCCGATAAACCGGGGAATCGTTCCGAGGGCTTTATTGGTATTCTCGGCAAACGCTTTTTTTCCCTCCCCGGAAATGATGGCGACTTCCGGAGAACGGGTGGCCGCCAAAATTCGGGAGTGAGTTTTAAATATGTACTCCATCAAGAGAGAGACGTCTCGCGCCGTGCCATTGGCCCCGGAAATTCTTTGATTGTTTATAATTTGGTCGAGCCCGTGGGGATTTAAAAACGAAGTCTGGGCCATCCCCAAGTTGCGCGCGCGCTCATTCATGAGGGCGACGAATTTGGAAACCGCCGCCCGGTCATTGCCGTCAAGCCCGGCGCCGATAAACTCGGCAAAAGCGTAAGCCGCCCCGTTGGAAGAAGCCGCCAGCATAAAATCCAAAAGCTCTTCCTTGCGAAATTCCCCTCCAGCCAGAATGCCGCTATCATCCTTCTGCCGCCGGGCTTCGGGCGAAACCGGAACCATAATGCCCGGCGGCACGAGCTCCTCCGCCAAAAGCGCCGTCATCAATTTAGCGAGAGACGCCAGGGGGCGCGGTTCAGAGGCATTCTTTTCAAAGAGTGGGCGGCGCGAGGTCACATCAAAAACGTAAACGTTCCGGGCTTCCAGTTCCACCCCCCGCAAAGGATCCGGCGCCTGGGACGGTGTCGCTTTACCCATCCCAAGAGAAACAAATGTCCGAAATTCGGGTATCGCCAGCCCCAACGACAGCAAAACGGCAAAAAACACGATGCCCAGCGCCAAAGAGCGAATCATGATTCTTTTTTCTCCGCCTTCAACAACGTCTCTATCTCCTTTCGAAAGTCCCCCCAGCCCGGAAGCTTTTCAAGTTTCTCGATTCCCATGAATTTAAGGAATTCGAAGGAGGGCCGATAAAGCCAAACGCGGGAATCTGTCGGATGAGGCACGCGTTCGACCAGGCCCCGGATCATGAGATTTCGGACGGTAAAGCTGGAATTTACTCCGCGAACGTAATCAATTTCGGAGCGCGACAGAGGACCTTTGTAGACAATCACCGCGAGAGTCTCAAGCATCGCGCGCGAAAGATCCTCCCCGATCTCTTCTTTAATATAGCCGTCAACGAGCTTCCCGAGTTCCGGCGCCGTGACCAAAGCGTACTGGCCGTCTTTCGCGGCGAGCCGGATGCCTCGATTTTCAAGCCCGTTCTCCAGCTTCTCCAGCGCTCCCTCAACTTTCCCCTTCTCGACCTTCAAAACGCGAGCCAATTTTTCAGCCCTCACGGGCTCCCCGGCTAAAAACAAGACGGCTTCAATTTTTTGAACCAAGTCCATAATCATTCGCCCGCCTTCAGCTTCCGAAGTTCAATTTTGCCGAAGCGCTCTTCCTGTTTTACCAACAAAGCGCCCTGCTTCACAAGTTCCAAAAGAGCCAAAAATCCCACGATCACGTCAAGCTTATTTTTTGACTTTACCAAGTCGTGAAAGCTCGATTTCAGACGTTCGGACAAACGAGAAACGAGCTCGACCATTTTTTCCTCGATGGACACTACTTTCTCCAAAGTCTTCTGGGGGAGCAGGGACAATTTCGGAAAAGCTTTTACCAAATCGGCAAGGGCTTTTTCCAAATCCGAGATTTTCAGATTGACGGGCGCGATGAAACCGAAGTTGATGCCCTGAAAAGATTCTCGGGAGAAGAGAGGATGCTTCTGCCAGCCGGTTTTGATGTTCGCGGAAAGTTCACGGATCCTTTGCAAGAACTTCAGCCGCAACTCCAGATCCGAAATATCCTCTTCCTCCTGGGCGGAAAGCTCAAGACCGGGCAGAAGGGCGCGGGATTTTATCAGCATCAAAGTGGAGGCCACCACCAAAAAATCAGCCACTTCCTCCCGCGGAAAATCTTTGAGCGTTTTGACGTGCTTTACGTATTCCTCCGTAATCCTGGCCAAAGAAACCGATGAAATGGAAAGTTTTCGCGCCTCAATAAGATCTAAAAGCAAATCCAAGGGGCCTTCGAATTGTTCCAGCTTGATTTTATATTTCATTTTCCCCCGCTGTTTCTTTTTCTGCTTTTGGCTTTGACTTGGATTCCCAGTTCCTCAAGTTCCTTTTTAGAAACTTTGGAGGGTGCGTCCATAACCGCCGTCCGGCCCCCCGCGGTTATGGGAAAGGGCGTGACCTCGCGCGTATTGGGCTCATCAAGCCAGACCATCAAAAGCCGCTCGACTCCCGGCGCAATTCCGCCGTGAGGCGGGACGCCGTAAGAAAACGCTTCCAAAAGATGGCCGAATTTTTCCTCGATTTCCTGCCCGCCGTGTCCCAAGATTTTAAAAATTGTCTTCTGCAGCTCCGGATTGGTAATCCTCAACGAGCCGCCGCCCACCTCCAAGCCGTTGCAAACGAGATCGTGCTGCCAGGAACGCGCCTGGGAAGGGTTAGAATCCAGAAGCGCCACATCTTCGTCTTTGGGAGCCGTGAAGGGATGATGATATGGAGTCAATTCCCGCGTCTCGGTTGTTTCAAAAAGCGGGAAATCCGTCACCCAAGCAAAGGCTAGAACATTCGGGTCTTTGGTTTCTCTGAGATCAAATTTATCCGCTCCGAATTTCTTGAGCGCTTCGGCATGGGTAAAGCGCGGGAATGGCTTTTTATAAATTGTTTTCCCGACAACTTCTTCGGTGATTTTTATCAAAAGCTCCTCGGCTAAGGATAAAATCTCGTCCTGGGTCGCAAAAGACATCTCAATATCAAGCTGGGAAAACTCGCCGTAGGAACGGTCCGCTCTCGGATCCTCGTCCCTAAAACAGCGGGCAATCTGAAAATATTTTTCAATCCCAGCCACCATTAAAAGCTGCTTGTACTGTTGGGGGGATTGCGGCAAGGCGTAAAATTTCCCCGGCTGCAGCCGCGAGGGCACCAAAAAATCGCGCGCCCCTTCCGGCGTGGCCTTTGTCAAAATCGGAGTGTCAACTTCAAGAAACCCTTTTTGATTCAAGTAATTTCGCATATAAGAAATTATTTTGTGGCGCATTTCAAGATTCCTCCGGAGCCGGGGACGGCGCAGGTCCAAATACCTATATTTAAGGCGAGTTTCTTCGTCAAGCTCCCGGCCTTCCCCGGAAATATCAAAGGGCGGGGTTTGGGCCCGGGCCAAAACTTCGATGCTTTTGACCTTGATTTCAATCTCGCCGGTCGCTTCCTTGGGGTTTTTCATCGCCTCCGGACGCGCCGCCGCCTCTCCTTTTATTTTCACTACCCATTCCGGCCTCAAGGTTTCGGCAAGTTTGTGAAGTTCCGGATTTCCAGGCGTGATTACGAGCTGAACTTTTCCCGTGCGGTCGCGCAGGTCAAAAAAAATAAGCTTGCCGTGATCTCTCCGGACGTCAATCCAACCGAATAGTTCTACCTCTTTCCCGAGATATTCCGGGGTTTTGATTAAATCCACTTTCATGCCGATTCAGTCCCGCTTAAACTCAAATTTTATCCACGAATTCATTAAATTGCGCGGCGCGCTGAACCTCGCGGGCCTGCGCCGGCAGCCGAATCAAGAACGTCGAACCCTGCCCCCGTCCTTTGGATTCGGCCCAAATCTCTCCGCCGTGATCGTTTACAATGCGCTTGGCAAGATACAGCCCCAAACCCAGCCCTCCTGTATTCACTTTAGAACCTCCTGCGCCTCTTGAGAAGCGCTTGAAAGTCTGATCAATTTCCTCGGGCGTCATCCCCACGCCGGAATCTCGAACAGAAACCAAAATATGGCCGTCTTTCGCCCGATCGGGCTCAACCTTGATTTTGATGAAGCCGACTTGAGTGTAACGAAGGGCGTTATCCACCAGATTCATTATCACTTGATGGAATTTTTCCTTGTCCAGCATGGCTTCCGGCAGAGGGGTCCCCGGCCGCTCCCACATTAGATCAATTTTTTTATCATGGGCCGCTTCTTGAAATTCCCCGACCACGTTTTCAATCACGTCTTCGATCCGCGCGGGCTCGAAGTCGTAGCGCATGCGCCCGGACTCGATCCGGGAGATGTTCAGAAAATCGCTGACCAGGTTAATCATCCGTTCGTTTGAAAAATAAACCTTGCGTAAAACCTCCCGCGCCTTATCCGGAATCTGACCGAAGCTCCCTTCCTGAATCATGGAAATGTAGCCCTTGATAATGGACAAGGGCGTGCGGAGCTGGTGCGAGGCGAGCGACAAGAACTCCGATTTCAGCTGGTCCAATTTTTTCAGCTCCGCGTTCGCTTTTTTCAAATTGTCGGCCAAACGTTCAATCTCCTCGCGCAGACGGATTTCTTGAAAGACGCTCCGGATGAGGAAATAACTGAAAACCATGGTGCCAACGAGCAAAATTCCTCTCAAGAAATATTCGCCCGCGGTTTGTGAGGCAAGAAAATCAATCAAAAGCGCTACGGCCAAAAGGGCGCTGAAAATCTCGGTCGCGATAACGCGAAGGTCAAACAAGCCCTGGCGGATGATGGCATAGCTTATAAAAATTATATAAAAAGCCACCAGATAATTCCCAAGCGGAAACACGTTGAAAAAAGGCGGATAAAAATTGGTTATACCGCCGCCGAAACCCACCACCTCCGCTACGATGACCGCGCCAATCTGGTTTCTAAAACTCCCGGAACTGGTTCGGTAAACCAGAAGAAGCAAATAGAGAGTATAGATTACGTAGAAACTGAAATAGAAAAGATACAAAAGGTAAAAGGGGCCGGGCTGAACCCAGTAAAAACCGAAAAAAAGTTTGGTGACGCCTAATTTAATCAGCGGCGTAAAACTAAGCAGGAAAAAGAGAAGTCCCAAGACCTTGGAAATTTTCTTGGCCAACTTTTTTTTCTCATCAAGATTTAAAAAGGTCAGGATAAAATGAAAATAAAAAACGGGGATTAAGGTAGCGGCGCCGTCGAGAAGATACTGCCACAACAAGGCAGACCTTTCACGACTCGCCGAGACCACCCCAAAGAGGGCCAGGCTCCAAATTGAAATTGCCAAGGAAGCGTTAAACCAGGTGCGCGAAAGATGCGATCTTCGGTTGTTAACGAATATAAAAAAACCAAAGGCAAAACTGAGAATGGCGGTGGCTATGGAGGAAACCTGAAAAGCGTTCATATGGTTTTTTTAAAAAGAAGCACGGGCCATCCCCGGCGCCGCGCTTCCTGAAAAAGCTTGGGGTCGGGATTCACGGCGGAAGGAAAATCCGCGAGGTCCAAGACGTTCAGATCCGAAATGTGGTCGGAATAAGCCCACTTCCGCCCCTGCCCCAGCCCGTTTTCTTCCAAAAATTTCTTCAAAGCTTCCAATTTGTTTCGGCCGTAAATTATCTTTCCTTCCACCTCGCCGGTATAAACACCGCCGATAAGTTCGAGTTTGGTGCTCAAAACATTGGGAATTTTCAAAAATTTTGCCGCGCGGCGGGCAATGGGTTCAAGCACGTTGGTTGCCAAAACCAGCACCCGGCGCTTGCGTCTGTGCTCGTCCACCAAGTTGCCGGTATCCGCAAAAACGGCCTGTTTAAGAACCGCATTGAAAAAATCGTCCACCACACTTTCTATCTCACCAAAGCTATGCCCGCGGAAAAGACGGAAAGCCTCGCGCATCACCCGCTCGGGCTCCCTGATGACTCCCAGCCGATAAAACACAAACCAAACCAGAAGTTTTAAGTAGAGCCGCGCGGGGAAAAGCTTTCGTTTGAATAAATAGGAAATAAACAATTTCTGGCTTTGGCCTTTAACCAAAGTATTGTCCAAATCTAAGATTACAACTTCCTTATCCACGTTTCTATTTATTATGATTGTCCTTATCGTGGGGATAATCCTGCCCGCAAAGTTGGGCGACCTCTTTCATAACATGGTGCGTTATGGTTTCATGAAGCTTTTTGTTTTCCTCGCTTCCCTGGGCAATTTTATAGTGATCATGGATGTAAATCGGTTTCCCGATATTAATACTGCAGCGTTTCAGAAACTTGGGAAACTTTGCGGACGGGGGCATTATTTCGTAAGTTCCGGAAACGCCGACCGGCACGACCGGGGCTTGGGAGCGAATCGCGAATCTGGCCACGCCGGTAAACGGTTTCTGGATTTTGCCGGTGCGCGAACGCGTCCCCTCGGGAAAAATACCGAACATTCTCTTCTGCTCCAAAAGGGAGAGTATTACTTGATGTTCGCGCGACTTGTCCTTGCTGCGGCGATCCACCACGACCTGTCCCGTCAATTTTATCAAAGCGCGCCAAAAACGGCTGTATAAAAATTTTTCCGCGGACAGATAATGGATGTTCCGTGGCGAGATGGCCATAAAGCAAAAAAAATCGAAGTAGCTCATATGGTTCGAGGCCACGATTACCGCCCCGTCTTTCGGAATATTTTCAAGCCCTTGGACTTCTTTAATCCAAATCCAGCGCACCATCGGCCCGAATATTTTTTTTAAAACCCAGTAGCCCCACTTGGCCAAAAGCGTCTCCTCATACTCCACAAATTCTTCAAGCTTTCTTTCCTCTTTCCTTAAAAACCGCTTCAAACCGGGCCAAAACTTTTTCCCTGCCATCTTTTAATTATAGCGGAAAAAACGCGGGAAAACATTGCTTCGAGTTTTTAAGTTATAAAGGTTGACATATCTTCTGAAAATGCAGTAAAATAGGCGCATTCTTTAACAACAAAGGCATAAAGAAACGGAGGGTAAATTTATGTCGGAAATAGTACTTTCAGGAATTCGTGCAACCGGACGGCTGCACTTCGGAAACTTTCTTGGAGCGGTGCAAAATTTTGTCCGTTTTCAGCAGAACGGAAACACCTGCCTTTATTTCATCGCTGATTGGCACACTCTCACAACCCTGGATGACCCGGAAGAGCTCCGCCAAAATCTCATGGAAATCGTCACGGATTATCTGGCGGCGGGTCTGGACCCGGAAAAATCCGTGATCTACGCCCAATCAAGCGTTCCGGAAATCGCGGAACTCGCGCTCTATCTCTCCATGCTCCAGCCACTGGGAGAGCTCCAAACCATTCCGACCTTCAAAGAATTGGTGAAGAAGTTCCCAGAAAGAGTAAGTCTCGGGCTCATCACCTACCCCGTCCTGATGGCGGCGGACATTCTCGGCCCCAGAGCCACTTTGGTTCCGGTGGGCGAAGACCAGGTGCCGAACGTGGAGCTGGCCAGGGGTCTCGCGAAGCGGTTCAACAACCGCTACGGCGGAACTTTTCCCATGCCGAACATGATGCAGGAGATGGTGCGGGTGCCGGGATTGGACGGGCAGAAGATGGGCAAATCGGAGTCCGACAACGCGATTGATATCAATCTGCCGTTGGAGGAAATCCACGAGCGTTATCGCACAAAGGGCGTGACGGACAAAAACCGGGTGCGCGCGAGCGACCCCGGCGACCCTTACAACGGCTGCAAGTCGGTTTACCCCGTGCATGAACTCGTCAGCGCAGGCGAGACCAAAACGCGCGAAATCGCCAAAGCCTGCCAGACAGCGGCAATAGGCTGCGCGGCATGCAAGGACGTCCTGGTAGAGAATATCGGGAAACTTCTTGTCCCGTTCCAGGAACGGAGACGAGAACTTGCCGAGAAAACCGAGTACGTCCGCGCGGTTCTTCACGAAGGCGGCAAAAAGGCGCGCGGCATTATCGGCGCCACCGCCGCCGAAGTGCGCGAGAAGATGGGAATCGTAATTTACTGAAAAAAGGAGGCGAACCATGTTAAAGAAAGGGCTGACCTTGCCGGAAATAAGAGAAATTTTCAGAACAAAGGCGGACAAACAGCTGGTAGAAGTTTTGGGAAAGCGCCTGGAGTTGTCGCGGCTGGTGGAAAAACTGAAGAGAGAGAGTAAAAAAACTCCCGACCACATCTACAACGCAAAGGCGGAGAAAGAACGTTTGGACGAAGCGGGGGCATACGCCCAAGAGTTGGGTATAAATCCTTATTTTGTCCAGGCCGTCCTCTACCTCATCATCGATGAATCGTGCAAAATACAGATGATTCAAAGGGATGAGGCGCTGTTTGGAAAAGCAACCTTGGCCGGGGCAGCAAACCCAGGCGAAACGGACGAGCGGTCCGAAGAGTTGAAGCGGAATCTGATGACTCTTGCGGGAGGGTGGGCTGAAAATTACGACACGAGGTATGATGCGAAGTATTTCGCGACCAGAGCCCACCGCGACTATGAAGAAGAACTGCTTCTGAGAGAAACCTCGCTCCTGGACGAACGAGGCTTGGCTCTAGACATCGGCTGCGCCACCGGAAGAGCGGCTTTCAAGCTGAAAGACCGGTTCGAGCGGGTCATTGGACTGGATCTCAGCGCCTCAATGATCACCAAGGCAAATACCAAACTGACCGGCGACGGGCATGTCAGGTTTGAGTGGGCAGACGTGGAAAAAGGCATCCCGCTGGAAGATGATATGGCTTCGCTCGTGAATATGAATTTAGGGACGGCGAGCGACATTCAAGAGTTGCCGTTCGTCCTGGCGGAAGCAAGGCGCGTTCTGAAAAGGGGCGGGATTATGTTTCTTTCGTTCTACAACAAAAACGCCCTTTTGCATCAGCTGGAATTCGTGCCGTGGGAAGTGAGCCTGGCCGCGGAGTTTAATGTCGATAGAGACTGGCTTGAAGTCCACTCCGCTACCGGCGAGAGACTGGCTATCTACGCCAAGGCCTACGAGGCGGGAGAATTGGAAGGCCTCCTGCCGAAAGGAGTTATTCTGAAAAGCTGGCTTACGCATCCGACCATCTCTTCCATCCTGCCGGACGTGATCTTCGAGGAAGAAGCGGTGAAAACAGCCATCGCGGAGATAGACCGGAGACTGGCTGAAGACGGATACGGAGCGGGCGCCTACATCGTGGCGGTCGCCAAGAAAACGGGCTAGAAAGCAAGCCCAAACCAAAAAAGGGGTCCCCTCGGGACCCCTTTTACAATTTTAGTTTTCTCCTTTTAGCGATGAGAGCGAGCACTCCTTCGTACCTCCCTTTGCCTAAAAAAAGAGGATAAAAAGAAATTTTTGACCGAACTAATTTTTCCTTTATGCGCCCGACAACATTTCCTTTTTTTATAAACTTAAATTCCCTTAGACCTGGGTTTTGCCTGAATTTATCAGGAGTATGATATTGCCCGCTTACAACATAAACTTCTTTTCTTGAAAAAATTCTTTTTTCTCCTTCCAAAAATCCTAAATTTATTAAAATAGTTTTTAGATGGCCGACGACTTTCGGATAATTGCGGCTGGATTTATTTGGGCCATACTCCAGCGCTACGCCGAAGGGAAGGCGAGATATTGATTCCCTTCCTCCAAAAACACTTCTTTTTACGAACGCGACCTTCTTAACCGGCACTAGTTTCAAAAACCTCTTTATTTTGGGAGTTAGTTTGGAAACGACGGCCAATTCTTTAATGGATGAATTTGTAGCATGGATATCCAAAACCACATCAAATCCTTTCAAATGTTTAAAAAGAGAGTAAGCGAGCTTTTCCTCTCCTCTGCCGTTTTTCTTTCCGGGAAAACTCCTATTCAAATCTTGCACCAAAAATCGCTTTCTTCTCTTTAGGGCGGCGGGATTGGCGATAATAAAATGTATTATTCCTTTCTTGAGTTTCAGTGATTTGAGTTTTTGAATTACCTTAACCCCCATTGGTTCATCGCCATGAACCGCTCCCAAGATAGCGATTTTTGGCTTACCACTCCCAATTTTATATTCCTTAAAGTTTTCCATGCTTGTTATTATGAATGAGAGGAGCCGGTTTGACCCGACTCCCCTCCTCTAAAAAGCTACAGATACGCCCTACAGAGCGTGTGGCAGGCATCTGCCCAAGAAACCACTTTATCGAGATCGCGCGTAGTGCCGAACATTCTGAACTCAATGGTGCCGTGAACGGAGAGACGAATCAAATGCCAACACTTCCGGGGGTCCTTGGCGAAGTTCTTCTGTTGCGCCTCCTCATAAAACTCACGCCAACTTGAATAGGGTGGCGGGACAAAATCCGGCGCCATGATTTTATACAACCGCAAGCGCTCGCCTCCTGACTCGTCTCCCAATACGCACAATTCCGGAAGAGCGCGTATCACACCGTTATAAACACGAAGAGCCGAATCGTGATCAGGCATACCGATATGAACATGGGTTCCTATAACCTGGCAAGCGGCTTTGAGAACTTCGGGAGAAAGTTTCTTCACTATCTCCTGATAGCGACCGGTTGGGTCCGGGTAAACATCGAGGGGCATATCCTCAGGCCCGACCTCATAGTTGAAGTCCGAGAAGCCCAGAGCTTGGCCTGCCGCCTTGATAACAGCATCATTTTTCTCAAGCTCCACTCTAATTTCTTGAAGCTGGCACGGCCCGACCCTGTCTTCAAGCTGGCAAGCAGAAAGTTCGTAGCCGAAACTATTGCCCTCGCCGTGTTGCGACCAGATCCACGATAAGACCTGCGGCGCAATGGGGCTGGCGCGCCCGTTTCCGTTCAAAAGAATTCTCTCGCGTTCCATCCCTACCAATAATTCACCTTCCGGCCTGAAACCAAAAAGCTGAAGAAATTCTTCCACTGTAGCATCCTCCTTTTTGACAAAGATCTTTTTTCGGAAAGCTCCTAAACAAAAACTTCCCGTCCTTCGGGCAGAATAAAATTCCGCCGAAAGGACGGGAAGTAAATCCCGCGGTGCCACCTTTCTTCTCCCGCCAACCTATCGTAATTAAAACGAAGGCGGGACTCTTTCGGGCGCCAACACGCCCTATCCCATGGTTACGGGGGAATCCGGCTTGAGACTTGCGCCCCAAGCACCTCACCGGGCCCAATCAACCGGATCAACGGTTTTGCTGTTTTTAACCTAAAATAAGCCTAGCAAAAGAGCTTTTTGAAGTCAAGAGGGCCGGAGGTTTTCTATTTTGGCCTTGAGAAAGGCGGCTTCCTCCTCAAAATTCGAAGTATTGAGCTTAAAACTTTCTCCAATCGTTATGATGATTTTTCGCCTCTCAATTTTTATAAAAAAGGGCAAAACGGGCGCACCGGATTTCGTGACAAGCACGACGGTGCCGTTATAAAAAACGCCGAGATTATCTTCGCGCACCAGCCGTCCTTCCGGGAACATCAGAACTACGCCGCCTTTTTCTAAAATTTTGAGCGGAATTTGAATCGCGGTTTCAGCGCCCAGGCCGCGCTTTGACGGAAACCCTCCCGTTAAAATATAAAAAAACTTTAACAATTTAACGTCCGCCAAAAACTGCAAAGCTCTTCCTTTGAACCGCATCTCTTCGGTCATGTATCTTCCCGGCAGAAAACGCGAAAACCACGGCAACGCGATTAAAATCAGAAATCCGTCAAAAAGAGTCTTGTGATTGGAAACGATGATCAAAGGCGGGCTTATTTTTTCAAAATTTTCCCGGCCGCGTATTTCCACCCGATAAAAAACCAGGATTAAAATCCAGACCGCGGGCCGCATCAAATTTTGAATAAACCAGTACCAATATTTCACTAAGTTAATTATATCAAAAAAGGGCCCGCGTTGCAGATAAATCTGCTCCGCGGGCTTTAAAGGTTCGACACGGCCGCCTTCCGGAGAAGCTCAGTTGAGCATGCCGGCAAGGCTTTCCGTAATTCGCTTCACTAGCGCCGACTTTGCCGTTTCCAGATCAAGATTCACCTGGGTAGCGGTTGCGCTCACCCGATTCCTGTACAAGTTTCTATCGCTGGCGTAGGTTCCGGTATCTTGCTGGATAGCGCTGCCCGTCCCCTGCTGAATATTAGCAGTCTGCCTTTCAGAAACCGGGCGGCCGGACTTCTCGGAGATTTGAACGTCCACGATTACGGCATAGACGACTTTTTTTACGAGTTCCCCCGCGATCCACTCTGCCGCTTGGCCCAAAAGCCCCCCGACAAACCCTCCGGCTATCGGCGCATTGGGACTATCGCCAAACACCCCGCCCGCAATCGCTCCCGTAACCGCGCCCGTGAGCGGACCGCCATAGCTGGCGTGCATGGCTTCCTGAATGGCTGGCGTCGAGGCGTCCCCCAAGTAGCGCACATTGGTTTGGAACCAAATATTCGCTTTCTCCGGGTCAAGCACGACCTTATAGCCCTTCGCGTTCAAAAGCACGGGCAGATCGCCAAGCTTTACGTCCATTCCGCTGGTATCGCTCTGCTCTATCCAAACGGTTTTTTGAGCCGCCGGAACGGGCTTCCTGAAAACGGTTTCCGCCGGTTTCGCCTGAACGCTCAAGTCCTTATGGCGCAGAGCGGTGGACATGGCGGCGCAACCGCCAATCAGAAACACCGGAACGGTCAATGCCGTCAGTCTAAAAAAGTTTTTCATGAGCTCGCCCTCCTTCTTATACCCGTATTTAACCTAAGTATAAAACGAGTACCCAAAACAGTCAATTGTCAAATTTATAGCTGTCCCCCGGCGAGGAATCGAACCTCGAACCTTCTCCTTAAAAGGGAGCTGCTCTGCCAATTGAGCTACCGGGGGATAAAGTTCAACGCAGGACCAATTGCGCTTTGGCGGATGCGAAAATATTCTAACTTAAAACCAGCCAAAGCGCAACCAGGGGGCCGACGAGCCACCAGAAAAAAGCGTTCTCGCCGGCGAAAATATTTTCAACCACCGGCGAAAAAGTAAAAATTTCGCGAGCCGGCAAAAATTGAAACATCAAGCTGAACAAAAAACCGACCTCCATAAAAGAGAGCAAAAACGCCTGCCACCAGGCCTTGGCTTCGAAATCTCTCCGAACGAGGCGCCCAGCCGCAAATGAGACCAGAACCAAAATCGCAAAAAAGCTCGCGGCCCGGATGAGAAAAACTTCGATGCTGCCGCGGTCTTTGACCAAAAAATCAAGGAAGCGGAAATTCTCAAATATAAAAGCGGAGATGTAAGTCGAGACTAAGACCGCGACGAGGTACCTCCTGCCGGAGGCCAGAGCGTAAAAAAATCCGGCTGCGATGAAACTAAAAATCGCAATCCAATCCCAGGAGGGATTGGAAATTATCTCGGAGATTTCTTGAAAATTTGAAAACGGCACCAAAGCGCGCTAAATCCCCTCTTTTTTAAGCTCCTCAATGAGTTTTTTGGCTTTGGCCGAAAGGCGCTTGGGGGTGCGCACCACGACGCGGATTATCAAATCGCCCCGCCGCGAATCGGATTCCGGAATCCCGCGGCCCCGGATTTTCAAAAGCTCGCCCGAATCAATTCCGGCGGGAATTTTCACTTTCAGCTTGCCGTCCAGGGCCGTAAGAACCCGCTCCGCGCCCAAAAGCGCTTCGGAGAGCGGAATTTCCAAATCCATCAGCAGATCGATGCCCTCCCGACGGAAAACCTTGTGGGACGTTACGTGAATTTTCACGTAAAGATCCCCCGTGATTCCTCCGGACACGGCCTCTCCTTTCCCAAGAAGCTTTATCATCTCGCCGTCGTGAATGCCGGCCGGAACCGAAATTTGAATTTCCTCGCTTTTTCTGAACACTCCGGCTCCCTTGCATTCCGAGCAGCGTTTTTCGTAAATCTCGCCCCGCCCGGAGCAGGTCTTGCACTCTTTCAAGCTTGAAATCGAGCCGAAGAAAGACTGCCTGGTCTCGCGCACCGTCCCGGAGCCGGCGCAGGAAGCGCATTTTTTTACAGGGCTCGCCGGTTCGCCGCCCGAACCCTTGCACCGCAGACAGGAGGCGAACTTGCTTATCAAAACGCGCCGCAAAGCTCCGAAGGCGGCCTCCTCGAAAGAAAGTTCCACGTCAATCGAGATATCCCTGCCGCGCTTCACCCGCTCGGCATGAGTACCGGAAAAACCGAAAAAATCTTCAAAGATATTTCCAAAATCCAAATCGGAAAATCTCCCGAAGTCCGAGAAATCGAATCCCGCCCCGTTTTCAAAAACCCGTCCGTAGCGGTCATATTCCGCCCGTTTGCGCTCATCCGAGAGAATCTGGTAGGCCTCGTTTATCTCCTTGAATTTCGCCTCCTCCCCGCCCTTGTCCGGATGATGTTTGTGAGCGAGTTTCCGAAACGCTTTTTTGACGTCTTCCTTGGAAGCGTCCCGCGAAACTCCCAAAATTTCGTAATAATTCTTGGGCATGCCGATTGTAAGAAATTAATTTAATCTC
>CAZPXU010000009.1:0-14301 GCA_964590055.1 uncultured Candidatus Saccharibacteria bacterium
TTTTGCCCCGTTTTGTCTCATAAGCCAAGACAAATTCAATCGCTTTTTTCTCCCTTTCTTTATTAGTCATATTTTTATTTCCCATGGCGCTTTTCTGCCATACTAAAGCAAAACTTATTTGTTAAAATTGCTCAACTCCAAAATCATATCATAATCTTTGAATCGGAATTTTCTATAAAAATCTAATGCTTTCTTGTTTCCGGCAGAAGCTTTTACGCTTACATATTGCACTTTATTTTTCTTGCACCAGTTTATAAAGTCCCTCATCAATTTCGCGCCTATCCCTCTGCTTCTGAACCTCTTCTCAATAAACATGTTTTCTAATTCGACGTATCTGGCTTTTTTGCGATAAGATAACCTCTTAGAAATTCCACCGCATAAATAGCCAACTACTTTCCTGCCGGCTTCTGCTATTTTTACAAAACCATCTTTCTTGATAATTCTATTCTTAAAATATTTTCTTCCTTTTCCATAAGTCCACTTCAGATTCAAACTTTTATCATAGTCGGCATATTCCTTTTTAAAAAGCAGGAGGTTCAACCTTAAAATACTGTCAAGGTCTCGAATGTGCGCCTTTCTAATCTGTAAGTCTTCTTTCATATTTTATTTTCCATGACACTTTTTATATTTCTTCCCCGAGCCACAATAACATGGGTCATTTCTGCCGATTTTTTTGCTGCCGGTCGGGGCAGAAACTTTTGATTCATCCCGCGAGAGCCTTAATTCGTGCTGTTGTGGAGTGGCCGCAAGCGGGGCATTTACATGGGAGAGCAAATGAGAAAATTGGGTCTTAATCATGGCCTCAAGTTCCCGAAACATCCGGATGGCTTCGTTTTTATATTCTATCAAAGGGTCTCTCTGGCCGTAGGCGCGGAGGCGCACCGAGGAGCGCATGTGCTCCATCGCCTCCAGATGCTCGATCCAGAGCAGGTCGATGGTTTGGAGGAGAAGCTGGCGCAGGAGGTTCGGCTCTTTGTCTTTCAAAATATCTTCCGAAACGTTCTCGGCGAGATTCTCTTTGGCGAGCTCGCTTATCTCTTCGCTTGAAGCAAACAAAATTTTTCTCCGGCGGTCATAAATCGCTTTTCTCTGCTTATTCATCACGTCGTCATATTCCAAAACGTGTCTTCTGGCGTCGAAGTTAAAACCCTCTATTTTTTCCTGCGCCGATTCAATCGCCCTCGAGACGAGCTTAGCCTCGATCGGTTCGTCCTCCCCAATGCCGAACTTACCCATCATGTTCTTGATGCGCTCCGAGCCGAAAATCCGCATGAGCTCATCCTCCAAAGAGACAAAAAATTGGGTCTCGCCCTGATCCCCCTGCCGCCCGGAGCGCCCCCGGAGCTGATTGTCGATTCTCCGCGCCTCATGGCGTTCGGTGCCCAAAACGAATAACCCCCCGACCTCGCGAACTTCGTTCGCTTCGTCGGGCGAAGGCGGATTTCCTCCGAGAATTATGTCGACGCCCCGCCCCGCGATATTGGTCGCGAGCGTCACTTTCCCCTTTTTCCCGGCCTGGGCGATGATTTCGGCCTCCCGTTCGTGGTTTTTGGCGTTTAAAACCTCATGCGGCACGCCCTCGCGTTTTAAAATTTCCGACAAGCGCTCGTTCTTTTCTATGGAAACCGTGCCGACCAGAACCGGCTGGCCTTTTTCGTGTCTTTCCTTAACCTCCCGCGACACGGCTTTCAGTTTCCCGGCTTCGGTCTGATAAACCCGGTCGGAATGATCCCCGCGCACCATCTCTTTGTTGGTGGGAATTTCCACCACCTCGAGATTATAGACTTTGTGAAATTCTTCGGCCGAAGTGGAGGCGGTGCCGGTCATCCCCGCGAGTTTTTGGTACATGCGAAAATAATTCTGGAAAGTGATGGTGGCAAGCGTTCTCGATTCTTTCTGCACCATAACCCCTTCTTTCGCCTCAATCGCCTGATGCAGGCCCTCCGACCACCTGCGTCCCGGCATCAATCTCCCCGTAAACTCGTCCACGATTATAATCTCACCCCCGCGCACGACATAATCCTTATCAAGGTGAAAAAGGGCCTGGGCGCGAAGGGCCTGCTCCAAGTGGTGTACGTATTTAATTCCCTTTTCGGTATAAATATTTTCAACCCCCAGCATCTTCTCAACCTTATTAATTCCGTCTTCGGTAATAGAGACGGCTCGCATTTTCTCGTCCACGGCGTAATCCTCTCCGGTTTTCAACTGCGGCGCAATCCGGGAAAAGGTGCGATAAAGCTCCCCGGATTCTTCGTCCGGAGCGGAGATTATAAGAGGAGTCCTGGCCTCGTCAATTAAAATCGAGTCCACCTCGTCGACAATCGCGAAGTTGTACCCCCTTTGCGTAAGATGCTCCGGCAGATAGGCCATGTTGTCGCGAAGATAATCAAAGCCGTATTCGTTGTTGGTGCCATAGGTGATGTCGGCCTCGTAAGCCTCGCGCCGAGAGCAGGGCTTCAGAAATTCGTGAACTATCTTAAACGCCCCTAAAATATCACGCTCTCTATCTTTATCATTTTGGTCTTTGATTTTTTCAGCCCGAGGCTGATCCGCCTTGGGCGGAAAATTTGGATTTTCTGCTCTATGCGTCTCGTCATACAGGTAACTGGCTTCATGGTTTAGAATTCCCACTGATAAACCCAGAGCCGCATAGACCTGCCCCATCCAGACCGCATCGCGCCGGGAGAGATAATCGTTGACGGTGACAATGTGAACACCTTCCCCTGAAAGGGCGTTCAGATAAGCCGGAAGCGTGGCCACAAGGGTTTTGCCTTCCCCGGTTTTCATCTCCGCTATTTTACCCTGATGCAAAGCTATGCCTCCCAAAAGCTGGACGTCGAAATGGCGCTGGCCCAAGGTCCGCTTGGACGCTTCCCGGACGGCTGCGAAGGCCTCCGGTACAAGCTCGTCGAGACCTTCCCCCTCGCCCAGGCGTTTTTTTAATTCTACGGCTTTCCCCCTAAGCCCGTCCGAAGAGAGTTTTTCAAACTCCGGCTCCAAAGCGGAAATTTCCCCGACCAGAGGCCCGAGTTTTTCAACCGCCCGTTTGTTGGCATCGCCGAAAATTCGGGCCAAAACGCTCATAATTCCCAAATATTACAGCAAAATTTCCCCTTCGTAAACGGGTGTTTTGGTTACTTCTTTCGAAACCAGCGGTAAACCCTCCGGCCGAAATCCCTGGTCAGGGGATACACCCCCGAGGCGCGGCGCGCCAGGCGCGTAATATGAAACTCCTCCTTTGCCCGGCGGGCCACCCTCAAAAACTTGGCGCGCCACCTCCCTTTATACTCCCCCACTTGACGCTCCAGCTCGTCTTTGGTCCCGTCAATCGCAGCTTCCAAACTTTCCGCGAGCGTATTGACGTAGATTGTCTTATGCTCATGCGGCCAGGCGAGATTGACCTCGCATTTCCAAATTTTTCCTTCTTCGTGATGGCGCGTGATCTTCGCAAGTTCCACATCAACCGGCATGTCTTCGGAAAAATTCTGGTTCAAGCGGCGGCCGAGCGGCTTTAAAATCTTTTCGCGCACCAGTTCTTCCCAGGCCGGCGTCGAAGAAAATCCCGTAGTTTTCAGGCGAAGCTGCATATTCCAATTTTTACAAAATTACCTTAACCTATTTTCTTATAATAAAACTTTTGGCTAAAAATTGCGAACCCCGCTCTCTAAGCGATAAATCGGAGCGGTTGCTTTAGGTTTTACAAAATTTTCGCTTGCATGCATAATTTCTTATCTCTTCAGCATAGAGTGCGGGGTAATAATTTTCTAAAACTCGCTGGCGCTCATTAAGAAAACCAATCAAAAACCGACATATTGGATTTCCTCCTCGAGCTGGATGCCGAACTTGCGATGAATTCTCTCTTTGATAAGGCCGATCAGCATCACAATATCCTCCGCTCTGGCATTCCCCGTATTTATTATGAAGTTGGCGTGACGCGGCGAAATCATGGCGCCGCCGATTTTCACCCCCTTCAGTCCGGCTTCCTCAACCAAAAATCCGGTCGGCAGGCCGGGGTTTGCTTCAAAGGCCCCAAACTTCGGGAAACGCGATAGCAAATGCTCTTTATCGATATCCCGGCGCGACCAGAGCACATTTTTAAAGGCGCAGCCGACCGTAGGCCGGCCTACCTCCTGGGGCGAAACCCGTCCTTGGGAACTGAAAAACTCCCGGTCCACCGGTTCGGCCAGGGCGCTTGTTCGGGCCTTCGCAGCCCGGGCGATTTTACGGCGCGCCTCGCCCACGTCCCCGGAGCTGAGTTTCAAAACCGCCGAAAGAACTATCAGCTCGGGGCGCTCCTTGAAAACGCTGTGACGGTAAGCGAACTTGCAGTCGGGATTTTCAAATTTGATCTCCTCCCCCGTCCCGGCGTCAAACACTTGGACAAAAATTACAACGTCTTTCATCTCCGAGCCGAAGCAGCCCGCGTTCCCCCGCACCGATCCCCCGATCGTCCCCGGAACGCCGACGGCCCATTCAAAGCCAATCAGCCCCCAATCCAGCGAAAAATTCACAACTTCCGCCATTTTCGCCCCCGCCCCGGCAGTTATTAAATCGCCGTCGCGGCTCACCTCTCCGCCGGAAATTTTAATAACGAGCCCGGGAAAACCCTTGTCAGAAACAAGGATGTTGGAACCGAGCCCTAAAATGAAATAAGGGAGGCGTTTGTCTTTGGCCCATTTCAGCGCCTCGATGATTTCGGCCTTCTGACCGGTTTCCACAAAAAAGCCGGCAGACCCTCCGACCTGAAAAACCGTAAAGGGTTTTAACGGAATATTTTCTTTTATTTCCATGCGAAAATCTTTAAAAGCCCGCCCGCTTTCCAAGCTCGTAGGGGCCACGGGGGGTTGACTCCAAACTACGTCGTTGTGCTCGCCCTCCCACCTTTTATTCTTCTTAAGAGGGCTACAGAGGGTTGACTCCAAACTACGTCGTTGTGTGAGTGCCAGCTCTGTAGCCCACCTAAGAAAAGGTGGGCAGGTAAGTGCCATCTTGGGCTTTTATTATTATACTCTACGGGGCTCAAAAAAGTAATGAAAAGTAGAAAATCCCGCCAAAAGCGGGACCTTCTACAGACGTAGTTGAGTCCGCCGAAACGGACCTCACGTTCGGAGTATAGCAAGTCTGCGGAAAAAGTCAAGCCGCGCTCTGAATAAACTTTGTCCAAAAGCCGCGCTCGGCCCGAAGCGCCTCGAGTCCGCTGTAAGCGTACCTGAAGCCAAAGCGAGTTATCTTGGAACCGTCCACGATAATGGGGTAGGTGTATGAATTTATGCTCGCGGGCACGGTGGGTATTCTTCCCCGCGTCAGATGCCATAAAAATCCGAAAGTCATTTTACCCAAAATCATCGGAATCGGCACGCTCACTTTTCCGATTTCCCGCGCCAGGTCCTTCAAAAGAAAAAAGTCCGGAGCGGCCAGATTGAAAACCTCCCAGCCGCCGGGAATGGCGCCTCGGGCTATATGTTCAATCGCCCCGAAAATATCGTCCTCGTGGACAAACTGTCTCGCCGCATTCTTGCCGGTAAGCGGGATGAACGGCAGGCCCCTTTTGATAAGGAGCAGTCCGAACCTCCTGAACATAAATTGGCCGCGCGGGCCGGTTACGGCCGCGGGGCGCACTACCACAACCTGCGTCGCAGACCCGATCCTCTGATAAAGCGAGCGGAGTTTCTCCTCTATTATTTTTTTATCCACTCCGTAAAGATAAGACGCTTCCAAAAAGGGGTCTTCTTCTTTAAACCGCTGGCCGGTGGAATTTGAGGCGAGCGCTCCGTAGGAAGCGACCGTTGAGAAATGAATCAGTCTTTTTATTTTATTTTGAAAAGCAAAGTCAAATACCCGCTCGGCCGCCGTTATGTTGGACTTCACCTGCCAGGCCCTTTTCCCGCCGTAGCCCTGCCGGATCACGTAGGCGGCGTGAATTAAAACGTCCGGAGTAAAAATTTTCAATACTTTGTCCTCCCAACCGGGATCCCCCAAGTTATGGTCCACCCAGGAAAGCTTCGGATGTTTGAGGGGAAAGCGCAAAGGAGGCGGTTTCAGATCGAGCGCGACCACGCCTTTCACCTGCGGATCGTCCAAAAAACGCTCCACTAGCATGCCGCCGATATATCCCGAAGCCCCGGTCACAAAAATTTTCATGACTTTAATCTTACTCTCAAACTCCCGGACGCGACAAGAGCACCCGTATGGTTTTTAAAACTATAATCACGTCCAAAAAAAGCGAGCGGTTCTTCAGGTAATAAATATCATAGGAGAGGCGGGTCTCGGTTTCCGGAACGGAGCTCGGGTTCATCCCTTCGACATCCTGCATAACCTGCGCCCAGCCGGTGAGACCCGGCTTAACCAAAGTGCGGATATTGTAATAGGGAATTTTTTCTTCCAGAAGCTTCGCGAAAGAAAAATGATCCGGGCGCGGCCCCACCAAGCTGAGGTCGCCCTTAAAAATATTCCAAAGCTGTGGAAGCTCATCCAGCCGGGTGCGCCGCAAAAATCCGCCAACCCGGGTTATTCTCGGATCGTTTTTCTCGGGCCAGGTCGCTTCCAAAGCTTCCCGCACCCGCATACTCCTGAATTTCACCAAACGAAAAATCTGCCCGTGCTGTCCGACCCGTTCGGGAGTATAAAAAATCGGTCCCCCGTCGTCCAGTTTGATAGCCGCAATAATGAAAGGGTAAAGAACCAACGACAAAATCCCGCTAACGAGGGCTCCAAAAATATCCAGAAGCCGCTTGGCAAAATCATATTTCTTCCTGCCCAGAGTTATATTCTCAAGAAACCAGCTTTCGTTAATAAGAGAGACGGGAACGCGCTGGAACACGTTTTCATAAAATTTTTGAAAATCAAAAAAAGTCACCCCTTTGAAAATAAGCTCATAAAATTTTTTGGCCAGGCGCTCTTGATGCTGGGGAGATATGGTGGCGACCAAAGCCCTAAAACCGCCGAAGGGAGGGGTCAAAGGCGAGAAATCCAGTTTTGCGTCAGAAGACAGGTCTTCCAAAGATACCGCCCCCGCTACTTCAAACCCGGAATAACGCGCGTCGGAATGAAAAAGAGTTTTTATTTCCTGAAGTTCCCGGCCCGGTCCCATGAAGAAAAAACGGCCCCCGCCGCGGGCGGCCTTAAAAAGCAGAAGACTCGAGGCGCGCCAGGCCAGCAGAAGAAAATAGGAAATGATTACAAATAACAAAAGATTTATTTTGGGCGTTATAAGGAAATAGGGTATAAGATAGAAAAAGACAAGCGCGATGACGCCATTCGTAAGTTGCAGGCGGAAAAGCTTTTGCGCCAGAGCCAGTTTATTCCCGAAAGCGAAAACCCGGTAAAAACCGCCGAGATAAAAAATAAAAATCCACAGGACGAAGACCAACGCAAAAGGCATAAGATGGGACGACAGCAGACGCTGGTAGGAAAAAACGTATTGGGCGCGGGGAAGAAAATACCGGAGCGTGAGGGACGCCAACAATGACAAAGCCAGAACGATGACGTCGCCCGCGAGCAAAAACCAAATAAAAGCCAAAGATTTTATTTTCATACTATGTCAAAGCAGAAAACTAAAATAAAAATCATTTATGTCATAACCAAATCGAACTGGGGCGGCGCCCAACGCTATGTCTATGAGCTGGCGACTTCTCTCCCGAGAGATAAATTCGAGGTCAGCGTAGCCGCGGGGGGAAGGGGGCTTTTGGGAGAAAAGCTGGCCGCCGCCGGAATTCGCTTAATTTTGATTCCCGGCCTGGAACGCGACATCAATCCGATAAAAGAAGGCGTCTCTTTATTCTCCCTTTGGAAAATTTTCCGTCAAGAGCATCCGGACATCATCCATCTTTCAAGCTCCAAGGCGGGAGGCCTGGGGGCTTTCGCGGCCCGGATTTCAAAATTGGCCGGAGGCCGCCCTGAAATAATTTTCACGGTGCACGGTTGGGCTTTTAACGAAGACCGGAATTTCTTGTCGCGTTCTGTCATATATTTTCTCCAATGGGTTACCACTCTTTTGTCGGATCACGTCATAATCATCTCCAGCCACGATTACCGCCAAGCTCTCAAGATGCCTTTGGTGGCGGATACAAAATTCGTTTTGATCCCCAACGGCATTGAAAAGCCGGATTTTCTGGATCGGGCATCGGCCCGAAAGTACTTAGCCTCTCATATTAAAACCAGGGAAGCCGAACAAAGGTCTCTCTGGCTCATCACCATCGCCGAGCTTACCAAAAACAAAGGGCTGTCTTATCTCGTCGAGGCGGCGGGCCGCCTCGAAGCGCGCGGCCGAAGCCCCAAATTGAAAATCATGGTCGTCGGGGAGGGAGAGGAACGGCTGTCCCTGGAAAATCTGATTTCAAAATGGAACTTGCAAGATGTCGTATGCTTTCCGGGTTTTATCCGTGAGGCGTCGCGTTACCTGAAAGCCGGAGATATTTTCGTGCTGCCGTCAGTAAAAGAAGGGCTTTCTTACGTAATCATGGAAGCGATGGCCGCCGGGCTACCGATAGTGGCAAGTGGAATCGGGGGCATTACGGATCTCGTCCAGGAAGGGGTGAACGGAATTTTGGTGCCGCCGAAATCGCCGGAGGCCCTGGCAGAAGCTTTGGGAAAATTGCTTGCGGACGAGGAGTTGAGAAAGAGCTGCGGCCAACTGGGAAAGCGCCTCTGGCAGGAACAATTTGCTTTTGGGAAAATGTTTGATAAAACCGAGAGGCTGTATCGAGGCGCGAACGCGGAATAAAGCCAGCCGATTATTTCAGAATTTTCAAAAACTGCTCCGTCTCGCCTTTCAGGCTCGGATCAAGCTTCACGGCCTCTTGGGCCTCTAAACGCGCCTCATCCCGTCTTCCCGCGTTCGCCAGGAGCGCGGCGTAGGTCGCGCGATATTTGCTGTTTTGGGGAGCAACCCTGACCAGCTCCTTGTAAACCTCGAGCGCCGAGCCGTAATCCTTGGTTGTCTGATACGCGAAGGCGATGCGGAACAGGCTTCCTTCGTCCAAGTCTATGTAGCGCGTGGCGGTTCGCACTTGCGAGATTAAATCCGGCCTCTGGGCAAGAATGCCCGCAAACCAGAGATGAGCCCCGGCCACGGCGAAATTTTTGTCGAGCTCCCAAGCTTTTTGCAAAACTTCCACGGCTTGATCCAGCTTGCCGGCCGACAAATAAAATTGCGCCAGCTCAAAATAAACCGCCTGCTTGGAGGGGGCAAGCTTCGAGGCATCGAGCAAAATACGTTCGGCTTCCTGGAAATAAGCGGGATCAAGCTCGCCCGCCTGCGACAGGAGAGAGCCAAACAACAGGGCGTGCTTTACGTCTCGGTTCGGGGCGATGGCGCCCGGCCTCGTTTCCTCAATCGCATATTGGGCGAATTTCTTTTTCACCTCCGCCGAAACGTTGGGACTCGCGAGAACGGCGCGCGCCATGCCCGCAAGCTGTTCTTTGACCTCGCCATCGCCGAAAGTTCGATACAAAAGGGCGCTTTCAAAAGCCCCGATCAGGTCGTCCACCGAACTCCCTCCCCTAAAAACGCGCATGGCCTTAATAAGGGCCTGCCCTTCCCTAATCGGCTTTACGTGCAGAAGATAGCCCGCCGCTAAAATTAAAAAAAGCGCCGCAACGCTCACCGCCCCGGCGGCCACGAGCCTCCCTGAATCAAAACGAAGCTCTTTTGAAAAACGCGGAGCGGGAACGGAAAGATATTCGCTATAAGCGAGAAAGGCGAAAAACAGCATATAGGTATTGAGATTGTCGAAAACAAAAAGATTTTGCAGAAAATAGGCCAGGAAAAGCCCCATGAGGGCAAGCCCGACCCAGGCTTGAATTAAATTCTTGCGAAGCGCCGAGACGATGCTCCAGAAAACCGCCCCGAAAATCGCCAAATACCCCAAAAGTCCGAGCATCCCGGCGTGAATAAGCCAATCGAAAAAAACGTTGTGCGAACGGTCAAACCAGGGCTCCTGGGACCAGAGAGCGGGATTGTAATATTTCTGGAAAACCAGATAAAAATTTTCCTGGCCCCAACCCAAAACCGGCCGTTCCAAAAAACCTTTGACGGAGATGCCCCAAATCATGAATCGCGAGAGAATTGTCCGTTCCTTAAAAGAATAGTTCGTGAGACGGAAAAGCGCGGGGCTGGAACGCACAAATTCGCTGGAGCGGGCTCGCCACAGCGCCGCCGGGATCAAAACCAACAGGATCAGAAGCCCGGCGGCGAATTTTCTTCCTTGCGGGGCCTTTGGAAAAACTTTCGGCCAAAAAAAGACAACGGCCAGGGCGAAAAGCGTTCCCGCGATAAGCAGCGCCAGGACCGCGCCTCGGGTCGCCGTAAGATAAATTATGGCAAGCTCAAAAAGCAGAATGAGGGCGTAAAGGGCTTGCGCCCACCATTTTTTCCCAAATTCATAAATTAAGATCGCCAAAAGCCAGACCTGGAACAAAAGATAAGCCGCAAGAGACGTGGGGTTGCCTATGGTGGAGTCAACCCGAAAGCCTCCCTGCCTGGAGATCAGAGGGATTGAAGAGAGAATGGAGTTTTTAGACAAGCGCTCGGCGAGCGCAGAGCAGAAAGACGCGTTGGAAGAATCGGCGCAGTAATGCTGCAGCCATCCCACCAGCGAAACCAGGACGCCCGCCACGATAACGGCATGGAAAAAAATCATCCAGTCGCGCCTGGTTTTGAACACGGAGGAAAGCATGACGAAGTAAAGATAAAGATGCGCCAGCATCATAAAACCTTCCATCCGCTCGTAGTTCGAGAAGAAGGAACGATAGGGGTTGGGCCCGAACAAGTCCGCCGCCAGAAGAATAAGCATAAAAACCGACACGGCCTTAAAAAGCGCGCTCCGCCGCGGGCGGTATTCCGGCGCGAAAAAGGCCAAACCGGCCCAGAGAGCGAAGATGATTTCAACAATTATCCGGAAGGTAAAATTTTTCCCCGTGATAAACGGGAACAACATCGAAGAGGAAACCAGAAGCGAGACGAAGGGAACAATAAAAAGCCCGATTTTAACGGTCCAGACACTCGCTTTTTTGAAAATATCAGCTTCCATTGCGTAAGCTAAAAATTACTTTGAGGGTCTCGCGTGGTCCGTCCTTAAACCATCTCCCCAAAAACAGCAAAACGGCAAAGTACATTAATCCTAGCAAAGCCAAGAATAAAAGGAAATAAACGTCCCCCGCTTCGCGGAAAAAGGAATAAAAAGGGAGCGCAAGCAAGACGGGGGGAACGAGCGCAAGCAGAACCGAAAAAATCGGGGACAAGACCCGCGCCAAGCTCGGCCGCAGATGGTAAAAGGCCCAGCTTGCCGAAACCAGAAAAATCAAGGCCGAGGTTAAAAGCACCGCCAGGGCCGCCCAAGGAAGGCCGTAGCGGGAAAGCCAGAAAAGAAGCGGGAGGGCGGTTATAAGTTGGAGCGAAGCTAATTTAAAGCGGAGATCCGGACGCCCGATTCCTTCCAAGAGCGGATAGGTGATGTTGGAAAACCCTTCCAGGGTCAGCGCTATGACCAAAATCTTCATGGCCGCGACCATGCCAAGCCATTTTTCGCCGAGAAGTATTTGAACCAGGTCCTGGGCGGCGAAAAGAATCAAAATCAAAAACGGAACCATGGTGAGAAAAGCGATATCAAAGCTTTTCAAAAATCCCCCGATGACTCTCTCGCGTGAATCCTGCGCCCTGGAATAGGCAGGAAAACCGACTTTGTAAATCACGGAAAAAAGCGCGGAGGACGGCAGGGAGGCGATGCTGGTGGCGCGGGAATAAAGGCCGAGATCGGACGGCCCTAAAAATTTGCCCACAATGGCGGTCTCTAAAATAGAATTGGCTTGGGAAACTACGTTCTGTCCCATAGCCCAAGCGCCGTAGGCCGCAAGATCGTGAAGCCGCCTGAAATAAAAAGAAAGGCGGGGACGGTGCCCGGAAAGCCAATATTGCGCCAGGGTGCTGGCGCCGTTCTGCGCGAGATATCCCAAAAACAAAGCCCAGACGGACGGAGAAAAAAGAGCCCAGCCGATCGCCACGGACACGAAAGCAATCTGCCCGGCGACATCGCGAATGAACACTTTTTTAAAATCAAGCTCCTTGAAAAAAAACAAGTTTCCCAAATTGGAAACGGCTTGGAGCAAAATAATGAGGCCGGCCAGGCGCAAAACGACAAGCGCGGCCGGATCCGTGATGTGAAAAAATTTCCCGACAAAAGGAGCAAGCAAAAAAATCAGCAAAAAAATCAAAAAGGCCCGGAGGAGGTTAAAAGTCCAGAAAACGTCCAGATACTTTCCAATCTCGCCCTTTTTTTGGATTAAGGCCTTCTCAAAACCCGGGACTGAAAGGGTGTCGAGTATCCCAACCAACATCAGCACGACGGTTATGACCCCGTAATCCTCGGGAGCCAAAAGCCGCGCCAAAACAAAAAAAGTCCCGAGCCCGATTATTTTTTGCGCTACAAGCCCCGCCAATGACCACTTTCCAGCGTCAACCGCGCTTAAAAGAACGTCGCTATTTTCTTCTGTTTTCATAAACTTGGAGCGCCAAGATATTCTGCTCGATTTTCAGAAGGGCTTTGGCAAACAAGTCGACGGTTTTAAAGCTTGCGGGCGGGTGAGGAAGCGATGTCACCAAAAGCTCACGATTATACATCCTCTCAGCCGTTGGACAAAGCCCCCGGCGATAAGCCTTTTGCCTTTTTTGATAAGCCCAGAGCAAGTAAAGCGGTTTTTGATATCCTTCTTCCAGCTCGAAGCCCTCGGCCGCCATGGCTTTGGCAAAAGTTTTTCTGGAAATGCCCAGTTTTTCTCCAGAAAATTTAATCGGATAAAGATAATAGACGTGTCGGTTTTTGGGCAAGACGCTTGCCGGCTCAAGCCAGGAAAATCGTTTGATGGCTTCTGTAAGATGATCCGCAAGCAAAACGCGCTTCCGGTTCAAGCCGCTTAATTTTTTAAGCTGGGCGGACAAAATGGCGGCCTGAATCTCGGTCAAGCGATAATTGCTCCCGATAACCTCTTCCCTGAAAAATTCCCCGCGACTCGCCCAGTCGTCCACCGCCACCTCGCCGTGGTTTCTGACCAAAGCAGCTCGATAGAAAAGCCGCTTGTCATTCGTAACCATCATTCCCCCCTCGCCGGACTGAATATGCTTATGAACGTTGAAACTGAAAACTCCGATATCGCCGACGGTCCCGGTGTAGCGTCCGCGGTAAGTTGCGCCCGGCGCTTGGGCGTTGTCTTCAATGACCTTAAGTCCCCACTTTCGCGCTAGTTGCAGAATCGGGGCGTAGTCGGCCGAACCGCCGAAAAGATTTACCGCCAAAATGGCCTTAGTTTTTTTAGTGATCCGCTTCGCTATGGTCTCAGCCGAGATACAATAAGTTTTCGGGTCAATGTCCGCGAAAACCGGAACGGCGTTATTCAAAAGAATCGAGCTTGGCGTCGCGGACATGGTAAAAGGCGAAGTTATGATTTCGTCGCCGGGCCGGACTCCCAAAGCCGCCACGGCCGCCTGGAGCGCGGTCGTGGCCGAATTAAAACTCAAGGCGTGCTTGACCTTGAAAAAACGGCTGAATTCCTTTTCAAATTTTCTTACAAACGGGCCGCCCCAAAATTCTTCCGCCCCCAATCCCAAAAATCCGGAAAGATTCTTCGTGCGTAAAACTTTCAAAGCCGCCCGTTCTTCTTCACGGCCAATGGCAACGGAATTGTAGCCGGGAACTTTTGTAGCCAATACAGGAGCGCCTCCCAAAAGCGCTAATCCAGATGTTTTCATATAAAAATCCTCCTTCCCGACAAACCTGCGCTCTTCTTTAAGGCCAAAATGACCTCCAGCGCCCGAACGGCGTCTTCCCCGCTCGCCAAGGGGCGCGCTTTTTTTTCAAGGCAGTCCAGGGCATTTTTCACCAGAAGACTGAAAAAACTTCGCCGCCCCTTTTCGCGAAAAAGCGGGCGGGCATAATCCAATTCCCGTTCCCGAGAAAAATACGGAGAAGGTCGGAGCCCTACCCCTTCTATTTCCAATCCCCAATCGCTTTTTAAAACAAGTTTGCCCTTGCTTCCAAAAAAAAATATTTCTCCAAGAGTGTAATCGCGCCGCTCGGAATTCTGAAGAGCGGCTACGGCGCCGTTTTTAAACCCAAGATAAGCGTCGACATTGAAATCATCTTTTGGCGTAAGGAAATTTTTATTTTCAACTGCGCTCACCCACTTCACCTCACCAAGAAAAAAACGCAAGAGGTCAATGATGTGGGTCGCGGTGTGAAAAATACACTTATCGTAATAGGCAGTAGACAAGCGAACCCGCCCCGGTAAAGCGAGGGTGCGATCTTTTCT
>CAZPXU010000010.1:0-7155 GCA_964590055.1 uncultured Candidatus Saccharibacteria bacterium
CAATAAAGAAAATCTAGTCAAAAAAGCCCGCGAGGTTTATACAAAACTACAAACTGCAAACTATGGACTGTCAACTGCTTGGGACGACCGCGGGAACATCGGCAAGCGTTATTATGCCCAAGACGAAATCGGCACCCCCTGGTGCGTAACCATTGATTACCAAACTTTGGAAGACAGCACGGTGACGGTGCGCGACCGCGATTCCGGCGAGCAGGAGCGGGTTGGCATAAAAGATTTGGAAGAATATTTTGAAGAGAAACTTCGATGAGCATAAAAGAATTGGGCCACGTCGTTTTATATGTTACAAATCTGGAACGTTCGGCTAAATTTTATCGGGACATCCTGGGATTTCGGGAAGTCGGGCGTACAAATTTAGGGGTTTCGGATGCAGTCGCATTTTCTTCCGGACGGACTCATCACGAACTTTTGCTTATTGAGGTTGGAGGGAAACCAAGGGTTTCTCGCCGGGTAGAGCCAGGCTTGTATCACATTGGTTTTAAAATTGGCAATAGTCCTGAGGAACTGCGGCAGGTTTATAAGGATTTAAAGGCCAATAATATAATAATTGTTGGTGCTTCTGACCATAAAGTGACTCACAGCCTTTATATTCTTGATCCGGATGGCAACGAGCTTGAACTCTATGCGGATGTATCTGATGAGTGGAAGCAAAATCCCGGCGCGGTTCTAGCTCCTATCAAACCTCTGAAGTTGGATTGAATTTCAAAGGCTTTTCTGATAGAATCTTTTTACTGTGAAGTTCGAGAAAAAAACTTTTAAAAACGGCCTTAGGGTCATCGCGGCGCCGATGAAAGACACCCAGGCGATAACGCTCTGGGTTTTGTTTGGCACGGGTTCCAAATATGAAACCAAAAGGATAAACGGGATTTCCCATTTTCTGGAACATTTATTTTTCAAGGGCACGAAATCGCGTCCGGAAGCGGGGCAGGTAAACCGCGAGCTTGACCGCCTCGGCGCCGAGTCCAACGCTTTTACTTCCAAGGAATACACCGGATATTATGTGAAGGCCGCCGCGAAGCATTTTGACACCGCCTTGGACATTGTTTCGGACATTTTGATTGAGCCCTTGTTTAAAAAAGAAGAAATAGAAAAAGAGCGCGGCGTGATTTTGCAGGAGATTTCCATGTACGAGGATGACCCAAGGAGACAGGCCGCCGAGGTTTTTGAAGAGCTTTTATACGGCGATACGCCTGCGGGCTGGGATACGGCGGGATATCCCGACACGGTTAAAAATATCACCCGCGATGACATTGTCCGCTATAAGCAAAGCCATTATCTGACCTCGAACGCGGTGGTGGCGGTGGCGGGGAATATCGAGCCCCAAGCCGCTTTTAAGAAAGTGGAAAAGGCCTTCGCAAAAATGGCCGATGGACGGAAGCTTGAAAAGCTTCCCGTGAAAGAAAAACAGAACGCGCCCGGTGTGAAGTTCAAAGTAAAAAAAGTTGACCAAACCCATATCCGCCTCGGCGTTCGCGCCTACGATATGCATGATGAGAAAAGATACGCCTTGAGCGTTTTAAACACGATTCTCGGCGGCAACTGGTCCAGCCGCCTTTTCATGGAACTTCGGGAAAAGCTCGGACTTACCTATTATGTGCGTTCTTTCGTAGAGGAATACACCGACACGGGCTATTTGATGGCGGCGGCCGGCGTTCCCCATGAAACCCTGCCTAAAGTTTCAAAAAAAATCGTCGAGGTTTTTAGGGAAGTACGGACCAAAGGGGTTTCGGAGCGCGAGGTGAAGCACGCGAAAGAATATATCCGCGGTTCCACGGCTTTGGCGTTTGAATCCACGGACGAGGTCGCGACTTTTCTGGCATCCCAGGGGCTTTTTTATAAAAAAGTCATGACCCCGGAGGAAATCCTTGCGAAAATTGAGAAGGTTTCAAAAGGTGATATTATAAAGGTGGCGCAGGATATTTTCCGTCCCGAACGGGCGAACCTGGCCGCCATCGGCCCGGAGGAGAACGCACTGCCTTATAAAAAAATTTTGCAAGCGTTATGAATTCAGAGAAACAAATTTTTGAAATTTCCACCCCCTCCATCCTCAAGTTTCTTCTCTTGGTGGTCTTGTTTTGGCTTTTGTACGAACTGCGAAACGTCATTGCCATTATCCTGACTTCCGTCGTGATCGCCTCGGCGATCGAGCCGGCCGCGCATTGGTTCTCGCGCTACCGCATTCCGAGGGTTTTGGGGGTCTTGTTTATTTACTTGGTGGCGTTCTCGGCGCTGGGCCTTGTTTTTTATCTGGTCTTGCCGCCCCTCTTTTCTGAAGTCGCTGATTTTGTTTTGGATTTACCGCGCTATGTCCAAACCGGCTTTGAACCCAGAAACGTCCTTTCTTTTTTCCCCCAGCTCCCCACCGGATTTTCTGACATTCTGCGCGATTTCATAATTAATCTGGAAAGTTCTCTGGGCGAGGCGGCCGGAGGGTTTCTTAAGACCACGGCGGCGATTTTCGGCGGGGCGCTTTCCTTGATTTTAATCATAGTCATTTCCTTTTATCTGTCGGTTCAAGAACACGGGATTGAAAATTTTTTGCGGATTGTGACTCCGCGCGAGTACGAAAGCTATGTCCTGGACTTGTGGTCCAGGTCCCGCCGCAAAATCGGGTGGTGGCTGCAGGGCCAGTTTCTTCTCGGGATTTTGGTTGGCGTGCTCGTTTTCCTGGGGCTCACCATTCTGGGGGTTAAATACGCTCTTTTGTTGGCGATTTTGACGGCCATTTTCGAGGTAATTCCGGTTTTCGGTCCGGTGATGGCCGCCATCCCGGCGGTGGGCATGGCCCTTGTGCAAAAACCGGTCTTGGGTCTTTCGGTGCTGATTCTTTACGTCATCGTCCAGCAGTTTGAAAATCATTTGATTTATCCTCTGGTGGTCCGGAAAACCATCGGCGTTCCGCCCCTTTTGGTGGTGCTGGCGCTGGTGGTGGGCGGCACCCTCGGCGGGTTTTTCGGGCTTTTGCTCTCGGTGCCCATCGCCGCGGTTTTGGTTGAAATCATAAACGATGTCGCACGCAGAAAAGAAATAGAGCTGTAATGGCCAAATTTTATATCACTACCCCCATTTACTACGTGAACGCCCCGCCTCACCTGGGGCATGCTTATGCCGACGTGCTCTCCGACGTGCTGGCGCGTTATCACCGGCTTTTGGGCGATGAGGTTTTTTTCCTGACCGGAACCGATGAGCACGGCGCTAATGTGGTGCGCGCGGCCGAACGTTCCCACAAAGAAGTTTCTGTTTTTGTTCGGGAGGGGAGGGAAATCTTTAAAAAGCTCGCAAAATCGTTTCTTCTTTCCAACGACGATTTTATTTTTACCTCTGACGACAAACGACATTGGCCCGGGGCCGAGGCCCTCTGGAAAAAATTAGCCGCTTCCGGCGACATTTACAAAGGAACGTATCGCGGCCTTTACTGTCTGGGACACGAAGCTTTTATTACTGAGAAAGACCTGGAGGACGGAAAGTGCCGCGACCACGGCGAGGCTCCGCAGTTAATTGAGGAAGAAAACTATTTTTTCCGCCTTTCCAAATATGGTGAAGAGATAAAAAAGCGCATTCACTCCGGCGAGCTTCAAATTTTGCCGGAAGGGCGGAAAAGTGAAATTTTGTCCCTCTTGGCCGAGGGTCTCAAGGATATCAGTTTTTCCCGCCCCGCCAAAGACATCTCTTGGGGCATCCCCGTTCCGGGAGATCACACCCAGACCATGTATGTCTGGTGCGACGCTTTGTCCAATTATCTCTCCGCGCTCGGATACGGAAGCGGAGATGAATCAAACTTTTTCAGATTCTGGCCGGCCAATGTCCATATTATCGGCAAAGACATTCTGCGCTTTCATGCCGCTTTTTGGCCCGCAATGCTTTTGTCGGCCGGGATTGATCTTCCCAAAACAATTTTGGTGCACGGCCTGATTCAGGTGGGCGGGCGCAAAATGTCAAAGACTTTAGGCAACGTGGTGGACCCTTTTGATTTGGTTGAACGCTACGGCGCCGAGCCCGTACGCTATTTTCTTTCGAGAGAGCTGCCCGTATTTGGGGACGGCCAATTCAGCGAGGAGAAGTTCCGGGAAGTTTACGAAGGTAACTTGGTAAACGGCGTCGGCAACTGCGTCCGGCGGGTTTCAACCATGATCCGGAATAACTTTGCCGGCAGAATCGAGAGGCCCTCCGAACAAAGCATCGAGAAGGTGCCGCTGAAAAAGGGCGATGTAGACTATGTATCCGTGCCTTATTTCGTTGATCACATCGTCTGGCCCGAATATCACAAAGCCATGGGGACTTTCGAGCCGAATCGGGCCGCAGACGCGGCTTTCAATCTTGTCAAAGAGCTCGACGGTTACGTCCAGCGCTATGAGCCGTTTAAGCTCGTGAAAACGGATCAGGAAAAAGCCCGCGCGGTTTTGTGGAACCTTGCCTACGGCGCGGTATCGCTGGCCTGGATGCTCTCGCCGTTTTTGCCGGAAACCGCGAGTAAGATTCTCAATATTTTCGGGGCAGAAAGAGATCGGGAGTCGGAATGGAAAGTTTTCGAAGTTAAGGACAGTCCGCCGCTTTTCCCCCGCCTGCGCTGAAGCTTCGGCGGGCAAGCCCGATTAAAATGAGATTTTTTGATGTCCATACCCATGTTCAATTTGCCGCGTTTCGGGACGATGCCCAGAAAGTTATTGAACGCGCTTTGGGAAATAATGTTTGGGTTATAAATGTTGGGACACAGCAAGCTACCTCGTTGCGGGCGGTTGAAATCGCCAAAGAATGGGGCGAGGGGGTTTATGCCGCGGTTGGGCTTCATCCCATTCATACCGAAAAGTCCTATCACGACGCACAAGAATTGGGCGCCGCCCCGCAAGAGCGGGGCGCCCGCTCCGACTTGGAGACGAGGCGAGAGCCTCGCCTCGACGGTTTTATGTCGAGGCGGGAAGAATTTGATTACGACTTTTACAAAGAGCTCGCCGCAGATTCCAAAGTCGTTGCCATCGGTGAATGCGGCCTGGATTATTATCGCCTGACCGCGGACACCAAGAAAAAACAAAGGGAAATTTTTGAAAAACAAGTGGCTCTGGCAACAGAGGTTAAAAAACCCTTGATGATTCATTGCCGCAACGCTTTTGATGACTTGATCGAAATACTAAATACTAACTCCAAACTACTAAATACCCCCCCCGGCGTGGTCCATTTTTTCTCCGGCGCGAAAGACAATGCTACAGAACTTCTAGATTTGGGCTTTTCTTTCTCTTTCGGAGGAGTTTTGACCTTCGCGCGCGACTACGACGAGGTGGTTCGATATATCGAACCAGACAGGATTTTACTTGAAACCGATGCCCCCTACGTTACGCCTGTGCCGTATCGCGGGAAGCGCAATGAGCCAAGTTATGTCACGGAAGTCGCTAAGAAAATAGCCGAGCTAAAGACTTTGTCTTTGGAAGAAATCGCCGAAACCACTTTCCGAAACGCCGAGAGGATTTTTTTGAAAAAATCGTAAAAAAAGGAAGTGGAGTAAGGCCCCCACTTCCCGATTTTCCGCTCGCGTCTTTATTGTCTTTGCCGATTTAATTTGAATCCGCTTCTTGACATCTCGATTGCATGCCATATCCTCGCTGCTACGAAAATGAAGCTAACCGACACGGTAAAGACGAGCCCCTTAATCTCCGAAGTAAGTAGCAAATAACCCAAAAGCGCAGCCACTAGAATTACGTCGGAAAATTGGACTAGGGCGCGTATCCACAGGTAAATGTCTATGCGTCCCATACGCAAGGCGGAGGCATATAAGATTTGAACCATTATTGACCAACCAATCACAGTCAACGATAGTTTTAGAACAGGTAAGTTTGTAAAGATCGTCGGTTCCATATTCCCTCCCTTAACTCCGATTTGACTTTGAAAATTGTATCTGGATCGTTTGATAAATCCTAGCAAAAAAGATACAATTTTCCAATATGGCGGACTTTTTGCGGATGGAAAAGAAGTGGCAAAAACTCTGGCAAAGAGCCGGAGTTTTTGAGCCGGACATTAAACGCGCGAAGCGCCCTTTTTATAATCTGATGATGTTTCCGTATCCCTCGGCCGAAGGGCTCCATGTCGGTAACATGTACGCTTTCGTGGGCTCGGACATCTATGGGCGCTTTAGGCGCATGCAAGGCCACGAAGTTTTTGAGCCTATCGGACTCGACGGCTTCGGGATTCACTCGGAAAACTACGCCCTGCAGGTTAGGCAGCATCCGATGAGGCAGGCAAAAATCTCCGAAAAAAATTTCTACCGCCAACTTGAGATGATTGGAAACGGCTTTGCGTGGAAAGAACAATTGGAGACTTATGACCCGGAATATTACAAATGGACGCAGTGGATTTTTGTGCAAATGTTCAAAAAGGGACTTGCTTACCGCAAAAAGCAGGCGGTAAATTGGTGCCCGTCGTGTAAAACCGTTTTGGCGGACGAGCAGGTCCTGCATGGTGGCATGCAAGGATCCGGCGAATGCGAGCGTTGCGCTTCCAAAGTCGTTAAAAAAGAGTTGGAGCAGTGGTTTTTCCGAATCACGAACTACGCCGAGCGGCTTTTGCGGGGCTTAGACAAAATCGACTGGTCCGAGAAAGTAAAAATCGCGCAGAGAAACTGGATAGGAAAAAGTGAGGGAGCGCTTATAAAATTTCCAATTTCTAATTTCCAGTTTCCACCAGGGGCTGATTTTGTATTTTTGCACGGATACGGTTGGACGTCTGACGGCGTTTTCTTGCCATGGCTTAGACGTGAAATTGAAACTCTCGGCGGACATGTATATGTTCCAGATCTTCCTAATACAGATAATCCAAATGTAGAAGAACAAGCCAGTTTCGTTTTAAAAAACTATAAGTTTACGCCTAATACCACAATTGTAACTCATTCTTTAGGCGGATTAGTTGCGATGAAGCTTATTCCCTGTCTTAATGTCGGGATTAAATCCCTTATAATGGTAGCTCCATTCTTACGGCCGGAGTTTTTAGACGGTCCAAGACCTAAATTAGAGAAAGCGTGCGATTACCAATTTAATTTTGATGCGATTAGGGGCAATGTAGAACATATTGTGGTACTTCGCGATGAGAAAGACCATATTATTCTTCCCACACATCCGCAAAAGCTTGCGGAAAAGTTGAATGCTGAGTTTA
>CAZPXU010000010.1:7165-8554 GCA_964590055.1 uncultured Candidatus Saccharibacteria bacterium
GATTGGAAAAAGCGAGGGAGCTTTGATTGATTTTCAAATACTAAATACTAACCACAAAATACAGGTTTTCACTACCCGGCCGGACACTCTTTTTGGGGCGACTTACATGGTCTTGTCGCCGGAGCACCCCTTAATTGAAAATTTAAAATTGAAAATTGAGAATTGGCCGGAGGTTGACAAATATATCAAAAAAGCAAAGTCAAAAACGGAGCAGGAGAGAATTGCTGAGGGCAAGGAAAAAACAGGCGTAGAACTTAAAGGAATTAAAGCCACCAATCCCGCGAACAAAGAAGAGATCCCAATTTGGGTGGCGGATTATGTTTTGGGTGAGGTTGGCACGGGCGCCATCATGGCCGTGCCCGCGCACGACGAGCGCGACTTTGAGTTTGCCAAGAAATTCAAACTGCCGATTGCGAACGTGATTGAGCCGACCCATGGAGAACCGCAAGGCGACGAAGTTAAAAAACGGGCAGTAATTTCCATTATTCGCGACCCTAAAACGGATAAAATCATTGTGCTCAATTGGGGGCCGCGCCGGGAGCGCCATGGGGGCAATATGCTCATCGGCGGCACTGTGCGCGAGGGAGAAGATTTGGAAGCAACTGCGCGGCGCGAAATTGCTGAGGAAACTGGCTATATCAATCTTAAGCTCGTAAAAAAATCAGAGGCGGTTGGTCATGGCTATTTCTATTCCAATACGAAAAATCATAATGTTCATGTTGATGCGTATGGTTTGTATTTTGAACTTCGCAATTACGATAGTAAGCCAGTCAATTTAGACCACGGCGAGAAGAATAAATTTACAATTGAGTGGCATCCCAAAGAAAAAGTTGCCGCCATGCTTGATGACGGCATTCATGAATATTTTTATCGCACGCTTGCTTTGGGGGAAAGTTATCAGGGCAAAGGCGTTTTGGCCAATTCTGGAAAATTCAATGGAATGGATTCAGAAAAAGCCAAATGGGAGATTACGAAGTTCGTGGGCGGAGAGAGGAAAATCCAATATCGCCTGCGCGACTGGCTGATTTCGCGCCAGCGCTACTGGGGGCCGCCAATTCCCATGATTTTTTGCGAAAAATGCAATTGGCAGCCGGTGCCTGAAAAAGATTTGCCGGTAAAACTTCCGTATTTGAAGGATTGGCGGCCGAAAGGGAAGGGAGTTTCTCCGCTTGCGACGGAGCCGAAATTTTACAAAGTTAAATGCCCTAAATGCAAAGGCCCGGCACGGCGCGAAACCGACGTTTCCGACACTTTTCTGGATTCGGCTTGGTACTTCTTTAGATATCCGGATGTTAAGAACAAACGCAAGATTTTTTCTAAGCAAATCGCAAAGCGTTGGCTGCCGGTGAATATGTACATTGGAGGAGCGGAACATTCGGTTTTGCATTT
>CAZPXU010000010.1:8564-13830 GCA_964590055.1 uncultured Candidatus Saccharibacteria bacterium
CGGATATTTAATCCTCCGAAATCAAAAATCAAAAATCAAAAATCAAAAATTTAATTTTCCCAATCCGCTTAAAAAAAAATGGCTGCCGGTGGATATGTATATCGGCGGCGCGGAGCATTCCGTACTGCATTTGCTTTATGTCCGGTTTATCACCAAAGTTTTTAAAGAATGGGGATTGATTGACTTTGACGAGCCCTTCTCCAAATTTCGAGCCCACGGGCTTTTGATAAAAGGCGGCGCCAAAATGTCCAAGTCGCGGGGCAATGTGGTAAATCCCGACGCTTACATCGAGAAAGTCGGCGCGGATGCTTTGCGGATGTACCTGATGTTTTTGGGACCGTTTGAGCAGGGCGGGGATTTCAGGGATTCGGGAATCTCCGGGATTACGAGGTTTCTGGCTCGCGTTCACAAACTTAATAAGAAACTTTCCAAAAGTTTAAAAGACGGGCTTTCGGGGGATTCCGAGCGGCTTTTGCACCAGTCGATTAAAAAAATAACGGAAGACATTGAAAATCTCCGTTACAACACCGCAATTTCGCAGTTGATGATTCTTTTGAATAAATTAGAAGTGTTGCCTAGAGTCCCGCGGGATGTTTACGAAACCTTTCTGAAACTTCTGGCCCCTTTCGTGCCTTATATTTCTGAGGAGCTTTATCAATCGGCCCGAGGCCGCACTACCTTGGGCGGAAAACAAAATTCTATTCATCTTGCCTCTTGGCCAAAATACAACGCACGGAAAATCAAGGAAGACACTTTTCAGCTTGTGGTTCAGGTAAACGGGCGCGTTCGTGCCACTGTTAAGGCTCCGGTTGGGATTTCGCAGGCCGAAGCCGAGAAACTTGCAAAATCCAACGGAAATGTTAAAAAGTTCTTGGACACAACGCCTAAAAAAGTCGTTTTTGTCCAGAATAAATTGATTAATTTTGTATTATGATTGCGGTAATACCGTGCGCCGGGGAGGGAGTAAGAATGAGGCCTCTCACGCTCACAAAACCAAAACAACTTTTGGAAATCGCCGGGAAACCGATTCTGGAACACATTTTTGAAAACCTTCCGGACGAGATTGACGAGGTTGTTTTGGTCGTAGGCTACATGGGCGACAAAATCAGGGAGCGCTTCCAAGATAATTTCGGGCGTTTTCGCATTCGTTATGTGGAGCAAAAGGAAAAGCTTGGGACGGCTGACGCGCTTTGGAGATGCCGCGGGATTTTGGGAAAGGAGCGTTTTTTGATGCTCTACGGAGACGATATTTTGGACCGCGAATCAATCGCGAAGTGTCTTCGGCACGATTTGGCGATTTTGGTCAAAGAAGTGGACGACCCGAGGAGATTCGGCGTGGTGGTGGCGGACGGGAAAGGCAGAGTTATCAAACTTGTTGAGAAGCCCGACATTCCTCCTTCCAACTTTGCATCCACCGGCGTAAAAGTCCTGGACGAAAGGATTTTCAATTATCCCGCCGAGCGTCATCCCAACGGCGAATTTTATATCACCGATTCTCTGGCCCGGCTTGCCAAAGACCACGATGTTTTCGTGGAGCAAGCCCAGACTTGGCTTTCTATCGCGACGCCGGAAGATTTAAAAAGAATTAATGAAAATTTTAAAATTTTCAGCGAAAAATATTGAAGAGGCTGTCCAAGTTTTAAAAAAAGGCGGCGTGGTTGAGATTCCGACCGATACGGTAAACGGTTTGGTCTGCGATTACTATAATAAAGCGGCCGAGGAGGAGATATTCAGGCTTAAAAGGCGTCCCAAGGAAAAGATTCTTTCGATTTTCGTATCTTCGATTGATGAAATCAGGAAAATCGTTCCGGTAAGCGAGAGGCAGGAAAAATTTTTAAGAAAAGTCTGGCCGGGCAAGGTTACAGCGGTTCTTAAAAAAGATGTCGGCGGATTCAGGATTCCGAACGATAAATTCGTTCTCGAGGTTTTAAAAAAATTCGGAGGGCCTTTGTTGCAGACCTCGGCCAATATTTCGGGCGAACCGCCTGCCGGAGGAACGCCCTCCACCGTCGCGGATTTAACCCGGTGGCCCCCGAAAATTCTCCGCCAAGGGGCGGTTTCGGAGGGAGAATTACAAAAAATCTGGGATATGCTATAACATAAGGAAGCCCGGGCGGGCTTTCTTAATTTATGGTGGTTGAAGTAAAAAACCTCACAAAACGCTTCAAAAATATCGTGGCGGTGGACGATATCTCTTTTGAAATTGGCGAGAAAGAAATCGTCGGCATTTTGGGTCCGAACGGGGCGGGCAAGACCACCACTCTGCACATGCTTTTGGGGGTGATTACTCCGGACGCTGGGGAGATTCGCATTTTCGGGAAGAATCTGGGCGAACATCGCGAAGGAATTCTGCAGGAGACTAATTTTACCTCCCCTTACGTCGCCCTGCCTTACCGCCTTACCGTCTTTGAAAACCTGATGGTCTTCGCGCATCTTTACGGCGTCCCCAATCCCAGAAAAAGGATTGATGAACTTTTGGAACTTTTTGAGATTATCTATCTAAGAAATACGCCCGTCGCGAAGATCTCTGCTGGCGAGGGCACGCGGGTGGGACTTGCCAAAGCCCTTCTTAACCGGCCGAAACTTTTGCTTTTGGACGAGCCGACGGCTTCGCTTGACCCGAAAATGTCGCGCGATTCGCGCGAGATTCTGCTTCAAGCCCAGCGGGAAGAGGGTACGACCATTCTTTGGACTTCGCACAATATGGCGGAGGTTGAAAAGATGTGCGGGCGGATTATTTTCTTGAACCACGGCAGAATAGTGGCGGTGGGAACGCCGATGGAAATAACCACGGCGATTTTGGAGGAAGAGCGGGACGAGCCGGATTTGGAAGAGGTCTTTTTTAAAGTGGTTAAGGCGTCCAACCGTCATGAAAGCGCACAGAATTAAAGCGGTAATCCGCAGGCATTTGTACGAGGCGAGGCGGAATTTTGACAGGATTTCGGAGATTGTCTATTGGCCGGTCATTGATATCATTGTGTGGGGATTTTTGACGGTTTATCTTGCGCGGCAGGACGCTCTGGGGCCCACGGTTTTCAATTTTCTTTTGGGAGCCACTATTTTATGGGGCGCCTTTTTCGCTTTTCAGCGCGACGTGGCCTTGGGATTTTTGGACGAACTTTGGGCGAGAAACATTTTGAACCTTTTTTCCTCTCCCCTTACGATTCCGGAGTACATGACCGGCTTGATTACCGTTAACTTTTTCAAAATGGTGGGCGGTTTCCTGGCGGCCTCGCTTCTGGCCTTCGCTTTTTACTCCTTTAATATTTTTCCGTTCGCCCTGCCGCTTTTGCCTTTCTTTTTCAACTTGCTCTTGTTCGCGCTCGCGGTGGGGATCATGATTACCGCCATGATTTTCCGCTACTCCACCAAAATCCAGACTTTGGCCTGGGGCTTTGCCGGGCTTTTGCAGCCGGTCTCCTGCGTGTTTTATCCCTTGGCCACTCTTCCGTCTTTTCTCCAAGGTGTCGCCTGGCTTATGCCCGCCACGCATTCTTTTGAAGGCATGCGGCAGATTCTGGCGGGCGGAGGTTTTTCTTATCTGCATTTTTGGTGGGCCCTGGGGCTTAATTTTGTCTATTTCGTTTTCGCGCTTGTCTTGTTTGGTTTTATTTTCAAGGTGGCCAAAACGAGAGGTCTTTTGGTAAAGTTGGAGTGAGACCAAGATGAAAGACCGCGAAGTGGAAAAACTTGTCAGAGCGGAGGAGAGACGCCAAAAACGCGTGATTAATTTAATCGCCTCGGAGAATTTCGCTTCGCCGGACGTGCGGCGTGCTTTGGGTTCGGTTTTTAATAACAAATACGCGGAGGGCTCGCCCGGCAGGCGCTACTATGGAGGGTGCGAAGTCGTGGATAAATTGGAGGATTTATGCAAGGCGCGGGCGCTGAAGCTTTTCAGGCTTTCCCCGAAGAAATGGTCCGTGAACGTCCAGCCGCTCTCGGGCGGCCCGGCCAATTTGGCGATTTACTTCTCGCTCGTTCCCCCGGGCGGGAAAATTATGAGCTTGAATTTGTCTATGGGAGGACATCTGACCCACGGCCACCCCTTGAGCGCCTCCGGAAAACTTTGGAAATTCGTGCATTACGGGCTAAATCCGAAAAGCGAGACGATTGATTACGAGCAGGCCCGGCGCTTGGCGAGAAAGGAAAAACCGAAGCTGATTGTCGCGGGGTTTTCGGCCTATCCCCGGATTATAGATTTTAAGAAATTTAGGAAGATAGCGGATGAAGTTAGGGCCGTTTTTTTTGTGGATATGTCGCATGTCGCGGGGCTGGTTGCGGGCGGGGCGTATCCCTCGCCGTTTTCCGCCAGAGGCGGACAAGCCTTAGCCGACGTAGTAATGACCACGACTCATAAAACCTTGCGCGGGCCGAGAGGCGCTTTGATATTTTCCAAAAAAGAATTTTCGGAAGCGATTGACCGGGGGGTGTTCCCGGGAATTCAATCGGGACCGCATATGCATCAAATCGCCGCGATTGCGGTTGCCTTGAAAGAAGCCATAAGTCCGAATTTCAGGAAATATGCGAGGCAGGTCGTGAAAAACGCGAAAGTTTTGGCGCGCGAGCTTCGAAAATGCGGCTGGCGGATTATATCGGGCGGCACGGATTCGCATTTGTTTTTGGTTGATACCTGGGCGCGCGGCATTTCGGGCAAGACTGCCCAAGAGCTTTTGGAGGCGAAGGGGATTATTGTCAATAAAAACACCATTCCCTTTGATACCCGTTCTCCCTTCGACCCCTCCGGCATCCGTCTAGGCACTCCGGCCGTGACCACGCAAGGTCTGAAAGAAAAAGACATGAAAAAGATTGCAAGACGGATAAACGATATTTTGTCTCATGGTAATTGACGGCAGAGCGCTGGCGGAGAAGATTAAGACCGAATTGAAATCGGAAGTCTTAGGATCGCAGAAAAAGATAAGGCTGGCGGTGGTTAAGATTGGCTCGGATGCGGCGACTGAAAAATTTCTGGAGCAGAAAAAGAAATTTGCAGAAGATATTGGAGTAGATGTGAGAATTTACGAAGCGCCCGTTGATATTTCCACCAACAAACTCCGCGAAAAAGTTTCGGAGATTGTTCATATCAAAGAAAATACTGGCGTTATCGTCCAGCTTCCTTTGCCGGCGCAAATAAACACGCAATATATTCTGGACGCCATAATTCCCAAAAAAGACCCGGACATACTTTCTTCCAAAAGCCGGGGACTTTCGCCCGTGGTTCGGGCGATTGATTATATTTTTAAGACTTACGGCGTAGAACTTAAAGCGA
>CAZPXU010000011.1:0-8059 GCA_964590055.1 uncultured Candidatus Saccharibacteria bacterium
CTACCTGCCCTATGCCCGCGCATCCAATCTGTCCCTGAATGTTTTTGCGCCCAAGGCGGAATTCAGGGTGCGCGCGGACGAGGGGCGGATAAAATCGGTGCTTTCCCGCCTGATTGACAACGCCATTCGATATTCCGTCTCTGCCGGGGAAATTTCAATTTCTCTCGAAGATTTGGGCGACAAGGTGCGCTGGTCTGTCAAAGACCAGGGGACGGGCGTCCCCGTCCGGGAAGTTGATAGGGTTTTTTCCAAGTTTTTTCGGGCCACCAATATTTTGCGCTACCAGACAAACGGCCTGGGCGTGGGGCTTTATCTCGCCAAACACGTAGTTGAGGCCTCCGGGGGAGAGATAGGCTTCAGGACGCTCGAAGGGCACGGCTCCACCTTCTTTTTCACGCTGCCTGCCTCGCGTCAAGGCGGGCCCAAGGCAAATTAGAATATGGCTAAGAAGATTTTAATAATTGAAGACGATGCCGCCCTGTCCGGAGCTTTGGCGGGGCGTCTCGGAGAGGAAGGTTTTGAAGTTTCGCTGGCGCCCGACGGCGAGTCCGGGCTTAAAACCCTGGAAACGTCAAAACCAGATCTGGTTTTGCTTGATCTCATCTTGCCGAGAAAAACCGGCTTCGAGGTTCTCGCCGAACTTAACCAACGAAAGGAAACCCGGACTTTGGCGGTTTTGGTGCTGACCAACCTGGAGTCCCCCTTCGATATCGACCGCGCGCTTAAATTCGGAATCAAGGGGTATCTGATCAAAGCCAATTATTCTTTGGACGAGGTCGTGAAAAAAATTGAGCAGATTTTAATTTGAAATTGTCATGCGCATTGAACCCGAAAGATTGAAATCGTTCATCCTGGACTCGGAACTGGTCTCGCCGGCGGAGCTGGAGGCGGCCTATAAAAAGTCCGCGGCCTCCGGCAAAACCCTCGGAGAAATCCTGATCGCGGAAGGTAAAATCAGCGAGACCGATTTTACCAAGCTTCAGGCCTATATTTTGGGGATTCCTTTCGTCAACTTGGAACACGAAAAACTGCCGGAAGACGTTTTGGCGATAATACCGGAACCGATCGCGCGCACGCACAACATCGTGGCCTACCGCCGCTCGGGCGACAATCTGGAGGTGGCGATGTTGGATCCGGAGAATCTGGCGACGATAGAGTTTATCCGCAAAAAGGCGAATCTTAAAATTTTACCGCGTCTCACCGACCGCGCTTCCATCAAGCACGCTTTGGCGCAGTATCACCAATCCCTGGAGGCCGAATTTTCGGAGATTATCAAGAAGGAATCGGGCGAGGCCTTGAAGCTCGTGCGCGAAAAAGGCGGGGAGATGGCCGAGGAGGATTTGAAAAAAGTCGCCGAGGACCTTCCGATCGTCCGCATCGTGGACACTTTGCTCAAACACGCCATCGTCCAGCGCGCTTCCGACATCCACATTGAGCCGCAGGAGAAGGAAGTGGTGGTGCGCTATCGGATTGACGGCATTTTGCACGATGCTATGCTCTTCCCGAAGCAGGTGGCGCCCGGCATCATCGCCCGCATCAAGATTTTATCGAGCTTGAAATTGGACGAGCACCGCCTGCCGCAGGACGGGAGGTTTAAAGTTGAAACACCCGAGGAGAAAATCTCTTTCCGCGTTTCCATCATGCCGATCTTCGACGGCGAGAAAGCGGTCCTGCGCCTTTTGCCCGAAAATTCCAAGGGTTTCACGCTCGAGTCTCTTGGATTTTTCGGCGAGGCCCTGGAACGGGTGCACCGCGCGATTAAAAAACCCGTGGGGATGGTGCTTGCGACCGGCCCCACCGGTTCCGGAAAAACCACGACCTTGTACACCGCCATCGACATCTTAAATACCCCCACGGTGAATATTTCAACCATTGAAGACCCGATTGAATATAGGATGCCCCGCGTCAATCAGACGCAGGTCAAGCCGGATATCGGCTTCACCTTTGCCACGGGTCTGCGCTCGCTCGTGCGCCAGGACCCCGACATCATCATGGTGGGGGAAATTCGGGACAATGAAACCGCCTCGCTGGCGGTAAACGCGGCGCTCACCGGGCACTTGGTGCTCTCCACTTTGCATACCAATTCCGCGGCGGGCGCGCTGCCCCGGCTTTTGGACATGAAAGTCGAGCCATTTTTGATCGCCTCGACCGTGAACATCATCATCGCCCAGAGATTGGTCCGGAAGCTCTGCCGCTCCAAGGTCGCCTACAAACTTTCCAAAGACGCGCTCAAGGAACTTGGTCGCGAGGTGGATTTGGAGCGCGTCTTAAAACTTTTGAAGGAAGAAAAAGTCATTAAAACGAGCCAGGATTGGGACGACGTCCAGTTTTATACACCAGAACCCTCCTCGGAATGCCCCGACGGCTATCAGGACCGGATCGGGATTCACGAAGTCATGGAAGTTACGGAGACAATAAAAAATCTGATTATGGCCAATGCCACCTCGGACGAGCTCGAAAAGCAGGCCAAAGCCGAGGGCATGAACACGATGCTCGAAGACGGCATCGTGAAAGCTGCGCAGGGCATCACCACCATCGAAGAGGTTTTGCGGGTGACGAGGGAGTAGTTCGCCCTCCAAACTTTTCTTATTCTGAAATTATTTGGTAAAAACTTTTACAAACGAGAAAAATCACACCATGCCTCAGTTCATTACTGGTCTCAAAAGTTAGGAGGGTAAATGCCCACTTTTGCTTTTCAGGCCAAAAGTCTTGCGGGCGAGGAGCTCGACGGAATTCGCGAAGCCCGCGATAAGTTTGAGCTGACCCGTGTCTTGCGGCAAGAAGGCTACGTGGTGATCAGGGCCGAGGAAGAACGCCGCCGTTTTTCCCTGAAGTTGCCGGCCGTCTTCAACCGCATCTCCGTCTCGGACAAAATGCTCATGAGCCGCAATCTGGGAGTCATGGTCGGAGCGGGCCTCGCGCTCGCGCGGGCCCTTGACGTTTTGGCGAAGGAAACCGCCAATCGGCGCTTTCAGGGCGTGCTCCTGGACGTCGCGGCTTCAATCCGCAAGGGAGAAAATTTTTCCCAGGCGCTCGGGAAGCACCCCGACGTTTTTTCGAATCTCTTCCGGGCCATGGTGGCCTCGGGCGAGAAAACCGGAAAACTTGAGGAATCCCTGAAATTGATTTCCCACCAGCTTAAGCGCGACTACGATTTAAAAAGAAAAATCCGCGGGGCGCTCATGTATCCGGCCATCGTAGTCTCCGCCATGATCGGGGTCGGGATTTTAATGATGGTCTACGTTGTCCCGACTTTGGTTTCGACTTTCAAGGAATTGAACGTGGCGCTTCCGCTCTCGACCCAGCTTATAATCGCGGTGAGCAACTTTCTGCAAAATTATTATTGGGCGGTTCCGTTCATCATTCTGGCTCTCGTTGCCGCCGTTTGGCTTTTGCTTAAAAGCCGGCGCGGGACAAAATTTTTTGACGCGATTGTTCTCAAAATCCCAGTGATCTCGGGGCTCGTCAAGAAAACCAATGCGGCCCGCACCGCCCGCACTTTGGGCTCCCTCATCGGCTCCGGAGTGGAAATCTTGGAATCGCTTAAGATTACCGAGGACGTTTTGCAAAACCACTATTACAAGGAGGTTCTGGAGAGCGCGCGCCAAGACATCGCGAAGGGGGATCCGATTTCAAAGATTTTTATAGCCAACCCCCATCTCTACCCTTCCTTGGTCGGTGAGATGATGAGCGTGGGGGAAGAAACCGGAAAGTTGTCCGACATGCTTTTTCGCCTCGCGGTTTTTTACGAGAACGAGGTGGCCTCCTCGACCAAGGACCTTTCCACCGTCATCGAGCCCGTCTTGATGATTGTCATCGGAGCGGTGGTGGGATTTTTCGCCATTTCCATGATTCAGCCCTTATACAGTGTGGTGGGAACTTTCTAAATGCAAAAATCAAAAATCAAAAATCAAAATTTAGGTTTTACATTTTTAGAAATATTGGTGGTGCTCGCGGTGCTGGCGATTCTGGCGACCATCGTCTCCGACGCTCTTTCGAATTTTAAAAAAAATTCCCTGCTTACCGACGCCAAAACCCGCGCTCTCTCCGAGCTGAATCTCGCGCGCTCCCAGACTTTGGGCTCGGAGGCGGGTTTGGCCTACGGGGTGCATTTCGAATCTTCCAAAATCGTGCGTTTTAAGGGCGACGCCTACTCGTCTTCGGATCCCTCCAACCAGGTTTTTGATCTGCCGGTCGGCGCCGGCATATATTCCGTTTCTTTGGGCGGGCCCGCAGACGTTGTTTTTGAACGCTTGACCGGGCGCGCCTCGGCTTCCGGCACGGTGGTTTTCAAACTTTCATCCGAGGCGCGCTACGCCACGGTCACGATTTATTTTTCAGGGGCGGCGGAATAAAAATATGAATCAGAGACCGGGACTAAACAATCGCGGCTTCGGGTTATTGGAAATAGTGTTCGCGGTTTCCATAGTGGCGGGCTCGCTCTGGGCGCTGGCTTCGGTTTTTCTCCTGGCCGAGCGCGCGGCCGAACTTTCCCGCGAGAAAATTCAGACCTCCTTTCTTTTGGAGGAAGGCTTGGAGGTAATGCGATTTTTGCGCGACTCTTCCTGGAACCAAAACATCGCCACGCTCGACAGCGGCACTGACTATTATCTGAATTTCTCGACCCCACCCGTTAAATGGACTACCACTTCTTCCCCCGTGCCGGCGGTGGACGGCATTTATGCGAGAAGTTTTCGGATTGAAAACGTGCTCCGCGACGGCGGCGACAACATCGCTTCTTCCGGCACCACGGATCCGGGGACGAAAAAAGTTACGATAAAAGTTACCTGGTCTTTCGGCGGGCAGAATCAAACTTCCACGCTGGAGGCTTACTTAATGAATATCTTTAATAATTAAAAAATCAAAAGTCAAAAGTCAAAATGACAAATCAAAATTCAAAAATTAAAATCATCCCGCAGGGATACCGCAATTTTGCATTTTGCCTTTTGCCTTTCGCATTCGCGCGAAAGCGCGCCGGGTTCACTTTGGTGGAATTGGTGGTCTATCTCGGCATTTTGATTCTGCTGGCGGTCGGAACGGTGCGTTTGGTTTTGGGGGTCTCCTTCAACGCGGCGGAAGTCAGATCCGAGCGCAGGGTAAGGGCCAACGGCGAGCTGGTCATGGAAATTTTGACCCGCGAGGTGAGACAAGCCTACGACGTGGACGCCTCATCAAGCGTCTTTGGGACAAGTCCGGGCAAGCTGGTCTTGAAAACCTTCGTTTCCACCTCGAGCCCCGCCACCACCACCCGCTCCTTTTTCCTTTCCGGGACGCGTTTTGCCAGGCAAGACGGCCAGAGCCCGCCCGAGCTTGTCACTTCCCAGGACGTCACCATTAACAACCTCACTTTCTGGCATCTTTCCACCACCACGTCGTCCTTGATTACTGCTAAAATTAACCTAGAGGCCGGGCAGGGCCGTTTTAAGGAAGAACAAACATTTTATGGCTCAGCGGTTTTACGCAACAAATATTGACAAAAAAGCGGAGAGGGGGCAGGCCCGCCCACCAAAGATTTTGGTGGGCGGGCAAGCCGCGCTTTTAACCGTGGTTTTGATTTTGCTCGTCATGCTGGTTTTGATCGGGGCGGTTTCCAATATTGCCTTCCGGGAAGCCAGAATTTCGGAGCTTGACTACAAATCCAAACGCTCCTATTTTCTTTCGGAATCCGGGACGGAAGACGCCACCTATCGCCTCCTGCAAGGGAAAAACGTTCCCGCCTCTTACGCCCTGTCCCTTTACGGCGCCACAACCACGATTACGGTTTTTGACGTTTTGGGAGGGAAAGAAATTTTAAGCTCCGCCAGCCTGGAGAGCGTCCAGCGCGCCGTGAGAACGGCCCTGAAAGCCGAGTCAAGCGTTTCTTTTCACTACGGCGTGCAGGTGGGCGAAGGAGGGATTACGATTGGCAACGGTTCAGTTGTGGTCGGCAATGTTTTTTCCAACGGAGATATTGTAGGCAACGGCCAGGACAAAACCACCATTACCGGCACGGCCAAATCCGCCGGGACGCATCTGGTGAAAGACATCCGCATTGAAGAGGACGCCTGGGGATATAATTTTGACAACTGCACGGTTGTTGGCACGGCGCATTATGCCGGCAGTTTTTCCGCCAATTGCTCTGCCGCCTCCACGGAAGTTCTTGCCGCGCCTCTTGAGCCGGAGTCCTTCCCGATTCCGGAAAGTTTGATTGACAGCTGGAAAGCGGATGCCGCGGCGGGCGGCACCTTGAGCGGCTTTTCTGTAGACAACAACAGCTCCGCGACCTTGGGCCCCAAAAAAATATCCGGGAATCTTACGCTCGGCAACAGCTCCACTCTCACTCTGACGGGCAATGTGTGGATAACGGGCACGATTAATTTCGGCAACGGCCCTATTCTCAAACTTGACGCTTCCTACGGCCAGCTCTCCGGGGTTTTAATCGTGGATGGTTTGGTGGATTTAGGAAACCAGGCCGCGGTGTTTGAAGGGTCGGGCGAGGAAGGGAGTTATCTAATGCTTCTCTCAACTTTTGGGCCGGGGGACGCCATCAAGCTCGGCAATAAAGCCGAGGGGGCAATTTTTTACGCCCCCAATGGCATCATAAGCGCCGGGAACAATTTGGATTTGAAAGAGGCAACGGGATATGGCTTAAAAGTGGGCAACGACACCACCATTACTTACGAGGCGGGCTTAGCCGATCTGAATTTTTCTTCCGGTCCGGGTGGAAGCTGGACTATTGATTCCTGGAAGGAAACGCTGCCATGACTTCCTCCCGCCTCTGGCGTTATTTTCCGCCCCCCAAGTATCTCCAGCTCCCGGCCTGGGGCCTGGATATTTCCGATCGCTCCTTTAAGTTCGCGGAGCTCGTTGAGGATGACGGCGAGTCGCGCCTGGGCCGCTTCGGCAAAAAAGCGATCCCGGAAGGCCTTATTCAGTCCGGTGAAATTAAAAATAAAGAGGCCTTGAGAGATTTGCTGAAATCCAACTTTGCCGCCTCGGCGGGAGACGGCGTGATTTTGTCTCTGCCGGAAGAAAAAGCTTTTGTGGGTCTGGTAACTCTGCCGAGTATGCCGGAGGAGAACATCCGCGGGGCGCTCGAACTGCAACTTGACGAATATGTTCCGCTTTCGGCCGCGCAGGCGGTTTTTGACTTCGAAGTGATACGAGCCAAAGAACCCCTGGACCATCTGGATTTGGTGGTGGTGGCTTTCCCGCGCGCCTTGGTGGAAACTTATTTGGAAACGGCGAAGGCCGCCGGGTTGCGCCCCCTCGCTTTCGAGCTCGAAACCCACGCCCTCGCGCGCGCGGTTCTGGCTCCGGAGGAGGAAGATTCCGTGATGGTGATTGATTTCGGCCGCACCCGGATAAGCTTCATCATTGTCTCGGGCCATGTGGTGCGTTTCACCTCCACGGTCACCGTGGCGGGGGAAGCGCTGGACAAGGCGCTTTCCAAGTCGTTTAACGTGGACGTTTTCGAGGCCGAGCGCATGAAAAAAGAGCGGGGGCTCGTGCGTTCCCCGGAAAACCAGGAAGTATTCAACGCGCTTTTGCCGGTCGTATCGACGGTGCAGGACGAAATGTTGAGGCACGTCACTTTTTGGAAAAACCATACCCAGCATCTGCACTCCGCCCAGGCCGACGTGAAACGGGTTTATCTTTGCGGCGGGGACGCCAACCTGACGGGTCTCGGGGAGTATCTTTCCTATGAATTGAAGTTGCCCGTAAAATTGGCGAATCCCTGGGCCAACATAACTCACTTTGAAAAGTACGTCCCGGAAATTACCTATCGGGAGTCGATTTCTTACGCTACCGCCCTGGGATTGGCCCTTAGAGGAAGGAGCCTGGAATGATTATGCAGGGAGGTTTATCGCTAAAATCGCTGACGACATGAACTTGCTGCCGCCGGGAGAGCAAGTGGTAGTCGGGCGGGAGAGGTTGCGCCGCTTCTTGGTGGTCTTTGGCGTCACGCTCGCGCTTTTTCTGGCAATCGGCGTGGTTTTGATGCTGCCGTCATACGCCGCCCTGACGTTGCGGCGCCCGGATGTGAGGTCCGCGCTTCACTTGAGCCGACAGGACCCGG
>CAZPXU010000011.1:8069-13673 GCA_964590055.1 uncultured Candidatus Saccharibacteria bacterium
CCCGAATACGTCGCCCGTCCATTCAGGTGCATGGATTCGAGTGACTAGCATAATTTGAGCCGAAATGCGTCGCTTTTTTACTAATTAGAGCAGATTGAAAAAAGCATCGGGGACTTCAATAAAAAACTTCTTCTTTACGACCAAGCGACCAAGGAAACGCGCCCCGTTTCCGGCGTCGTGGAGCGGATTTTGAAGCTGCGTCCGGTCCAGATCAGCGTCAGGGAAATTTCCTACGAACGCGCTTCCAAAACAAACCCCGAGCGCGTTACGCTGAAAGGCCGCGCCCAGACCCGCTCGGAGCTTTTGCGGTTTCAAAAGAACTTGGAATCCTCCGGCCTTTTTAAAAAAGTGCACTCTCCGATTTCAAATCTTCTCCAGGAGGTCGATCTGGGGTTTTCCTTGGTTTTGGACTTGGAATCGTCATGACCAAAAACAGCTTCGCATTCTCCGTTTTATTTGTTTCGGTTTTGATTGTTCTGCCGTTGGCGGCTGGCGGGCTGTTGTTGCGGCGGCTGGTTACCCTGGGGCAGGAGCTGGCCTGGGTCAGGACGGAGATTTCGGTCTCGGAATCAAAACAGAGAAACGTGAAATCTTTGAAAAATGTTTTGCAGGAAGTGAGCGGCCGGCAGGAACGAATCAACGATTTATTCATTGACGAGAAAAGCCTGGTGCGTTTCATTGAAGACCTGGAAGCTCTCGCGAAAGAGAGCGGGGTCGAGCTTAAAGTCGACTCCGCCGTGCTTCCGCAAAGCCCGGAGGAAGCGGGGCCCACTTTTGAGTTCACCGCCTCCGGCGAATTCAGAAATCTTTTCAAATATCAAAGGACGCTCGAAACTTCTCCCTATCAGCTGATCTTTGAAAAAATAGAGACCGCCAAGGTTTCTCGGGAGGGAGTTAAAAAAGGGCCAGGTTGGTCGGCCCGCTATAAACTGAAAGTCATAAGCTATCTTTTGTAAAATGAATTTGCTTCCAAAACAACTTCCGGAGTTTAAAATAAAAGAGATCCTAAGCTCCCCGCCCCGGCGTTATTGGAACAAGTTTTTGTTTTTGCTTGTCCTGATTGCCTTGGCGATTTTTTTCTTCGACGGATGGGTGTTCCGGGCTTTCTCGCCCGGGGGGGCGGGGGAGGATTTCCCCGTCGGGGCCGCGGTAGAAACTTTGAACAAAGAAGCCATGCGCCGGGTGTTTGAAGATATGGACCAAAAGGCGGCGAATTTCGAGCGTGCTTTTCAAGCGGCCGGGGTTGAAGATCCTTCCTGAATCTTATAATATGGGCGAGCGTTATACCCCTGTAGTTCAACAGATAGAATGGCGCTTTTCCCCACGCCAAAATAAGGAGCAAGGCGACTGTATTTTGCTGGGTCCCGCACTGCTATGATAGTTTTTAGGAGTTTACGTCCCCATAGCTCAATGGACAGAGCAACGGCCTTCCCCGCCTGCCTACGCTATGCCCTTGTAGTTCAATGGACAGAACAAGGGTCTTCTAAGCCCTAGATGTAGGTTCGATTCCTACCAAGGGCGCAGGCATTGCGGGCAGGTAAGCCGTTTATCGAGGTTCGACTCCTCGTGGGGACGCAAATTTGGCGGGGTCCTCGCAACTGCGGGTTACTCGCTTTGCTCGTAAGCAGCTGCGGGATAAGGAGCAGATCTAGGTTCGGTTCCTGGCAGGGGCGCCAGTTGAAATTTTTTGGTGGGCGCGCAAGGACTTGAACCTTGGACCTTCTCGGTGTAAACGAGACGCTCTGCCGACTGAGCTACGCGCCCGAATTTGTGCCGAGGGGGAGAATCGAACTCCCGACGCCTTGCTCTTCAGGCAAGCGCTCTGCCACTGAGCTACCTCGGCGCAAAAACTACTATCAAGAATATACAAGAAAAAAGCGGGTTGCAACCCACTTTCTCCAAACCGCTTTTCAGTTTACTCCATCTTCACTTTCAGTTTTTGGGTTTTGGATTTGTCGAGTTTCGGCAGTTTTATGGTCAAAAGCCCGTTTTTTAAGGTGGCCTGGGCCTCGTCCGCGTCCACTTCCTGCGGCAATAAGATGGAGCGGGAGAAGGAGCCCCAGTAAAGTTCCTGGTAGAAATAATCCTTTCCGGAGGCCTCGAAGTTTTTCTGGCGCCTGCCTTTGAGCGTGACCATGTCGCGGGTTATGGTTACGTCCAAATCGTCCGGTTTCACCCCCGCCACCATGGACTGGATTATTATTTCATCGGGCGTCTGCATCATGTCCACCGTGAGCTCCCCGTCCTCTTCCGGCTGGAGCCAATCGTTTTTCGCCCGGGCGGCTTCAGCGCTCGGAGTTTTCGGCCCCGGCATCTCCAGGTCCTCTTCCGCGGGGGCCTGAATGCGGACCGAGCCCGTAAGTTTTTCGAAAAATGAACGGCCGTCTTTTGGCATGGCGATGGTATTAACTCTGAATTCTTTTAACCTTTTCAAAAAAGAAAATAAGAAAGATAACGAGCGCCCAAACCGCGGAGAATGTTTTCAGGATGTTGGTTCCGCTCGCTTCTTGTATTATAAAGGCGTTAAAAGCGCCGTGCAATAGCGTGGCGAGGATAATTCCGCCCCAAATGTTGCGCCGTCTCCGTTCCTTGTGGAAAAAGGAAAAAGCGATTGAAACCCCCATCACTCCCGCAGTCACGGTGTGCAGAAGCGTCGCCCCGAAAAAGCGCAGATTGGCCGTAATTAAGCTTACCAGCGTCCCTTCTTTGACAAGATTTGAGATAAAAAGCACGTTTTCCAGGGCCGCGAAGCCGAGCGCTACGGTGATGAGGTAAATCAGCGCGTCCACGGGCTCATCATAGACCGAGCGTTTCAGATCCGCCCACCAGGCCGTAAGGAATTTCGCCCCCTCTTCCAGAAAGGCCCAGCCGAAGAGAAGAAAGAGACTTGTTATCTCGCCTCTCTCGATTATCCCCAGCTTTATGGCGGCCCGGTAGAAAAGATATTCGGCGAGCAGCACCGCCGGCACCGCCAGCATGCCCAAAACGAAACTGGTGATTAAGGTTTTTCTGGGCTCGGGATGGGGGTCCTCCTTAAGCCAGAACCAAAGCCATAAAAGCGTGGGCAGAAACCCCCCGAGCAAAATCGCGGCGAGATTCGGCGAGGTTAGGATTTGGGCCATGACTCTATCATCAGGAGTTTTTTATTTTTTCCGCCGGCGGGCGGAGGAAGTTCCTCCCAGATTTTTTCGGTAATGTGCGGCAGGAAAGGATGCAGAAGTTTTAAAGATTCCGCCAGGACGTATGAGAGCAGTGCGGGGTTGAGCTCGTTTTTGGAAGCCTCCAAATATACGTCGCAGAGTTGATGCCAGAAAAAATCATATAGGACGCGGAGGGCTTTCCCAAATTCATACTTTTCGACGGAGGCATTGACTTCTTTTTTTGTTTTCTTCAGCGCTACAAGTATTTTTTTGTCGGCCGCTGTTTTTGGTTTTGGATTTTGCCCGGCCTTCGTCCGCCTGAGGCGGACTTCGGCGGAGTAGGAAATTTCGGAGTTCGAATTTTGGATTCGTCCCAAGACGAATCGGCTCGCGTTCCAAATCTTGTTCAGGAATTTCCTCCCCGCGGCGACGTGTTCTTCGGCCCATTTTATATCCTGCGTCCCCATGGCCTGCCACACCAGTCCGAAGCGCGTGGCGTCCGCGCCGTATTTTTCAATTAAGTCCATCGGGTCCACGCCCGTGCCGAGGGATTTGGACATTCTTTTTCCGGATTTCGCCAAAACGGTCGCATGAATTATAACGTCCGAGAAAGGAGGCTTCTGTAAAAGTTCTTCGGAAGAAAACACCATTCGCGCGACCCAGAGGTTGACGATATCGCGGGCGGTAGAAAGTACCTGCGTCGGATAATAAGTTTCCAGGTCGCGAGTTTTCTCGGGCCACCCCAGGGTTGCAAACGGCCAGAGCGCAGAGGAAAACCAGGTATCCAAAACGTCGTCCACCCCGTCAATCGGGATTTTATGCCCCCACCAGATTTGGCGTGAGATGCACCAATCTTTTATATGTTTCAACCAATCAAAATAAATTTTCTCCCAGCGCTTGGGGCGGAATCGTACTTTTCCCTTTTTAACGTCGCGAATCGCGAGCTTGGCGAGTTCCTCCATTTTCAAAAACCATTGTTTGGAAAGCATCGGCTCAATCACCGTCCCGCAGCGCGAGCAAAGAGCCACGTTGTGTTCGTAATCTTCTATCTTTTCCATAAGCCCCAGTTTTTGCATATCTTCAACAATCTGTTTTCGCGCCTCCAAGACTTTCAATCCTTGGTACCTCGGGCCGGCCCCGCCGCTCATCCGCCCGTCTCTCCCGATGACCCGCCGGATCGGGACTTCGGGGTGCCTCTGCCAGATTTCAAAGTCCGCGATGTCGTGCGCGGGGGTCACTTTAATCACGCCAGTTCCGAATTTCGGGTCGGCGGCCTCGTCGGCGATTACTTTGATTTTTATGGTTTTGAGCTTCGGCTCTTTGTCTCGCGCCAGGGCGGGGTCGACCGACTGGATTTCAATTTCTTCTCCGACATACTGCCGGTATCTTTTGTCTTTCGGATTTACGGCGAGTGCCGTGTCGCCGAGCTTGGTCTCGGGCCGCGCCGTTCCCAAAACAAGCGGGCCGTATTTGATGTAGTAAAATTTCCCTTGCTCTCTTTGGTACTGAATTTCCAGGTCGGAGAGCGAGGTGGCGCAGCGCGGGCACCAGTTAATCGTGCGCTCGCCCTGATAAATCCATCCCTTTTTTTGGTAGTGCAAAAACGCGGCCTCAACGGCTCGGACGTATTGGGCGTCCATCGTGAAGCGAGCGCGCGACCAATCGCAGGAAGCTCCAAGCTTTTTTAGCTGGTCTAAGATGATATCCCCGTACTTTTCTTTCCAGGCCCAGACGCGTTTTAAAAACTCTTCCCGTCCCAAGTCGTGCCGCGTTTTTCCTTCTTTTTTTAGTTCGCGTTCCACCACGTTTTGGGTCGCGATTCCGGCATGGTCCGTTCCGACAATCCAGAGCGCTTTGTATCCCTCCATCCTTTTTTTACGGATTAAAATATCCTGAATCGCGGCGTTTAAAGCGTGGCCCATGTGTAGGGTTCCTGTCACGTTCGGCGGGGGGATAGCCATGGTATAGGTTTTGGTTCTTTCATCAGGGAGATTGTCCGGGTTGAAGTATCCGGATTTCTCCCATTTGGCGTAAATCTCCGGCTCCACCGCTTTCGGGTCGTATGGTTTGTCGAATTCGGACATACCGAAATTATGCCCATTTTTTGAGCATTTTTCAAATTTGTCCTAGGGATTTGTATGCTTGAAATCCGCGGGTCTTATGAGTTGTCTTTAGTCAACCAATAGAGAATTGTGGCTGCGTTTAGAAAAAGCCCAATCACTAGAGCAAAAACTACAGTTACTATACCCGCGCCCGTTGTTTGCCAAGTTATCATCCACCAATTTTCTGTGAAAACGATTTCACCTATAATTTTTAGGTTAAGAAGTGTATAAACTAGTAACACAAGCCATCCAACTTTTTGATATGTTTTCATACTATAAAATAATTAATAAAGATGTCATCTAAACTATAGCAGTCTTTCTATCTTTTTAAAAATTTTAAGCCCATGTTCGCTTTAATGAGT
>CAZPXU010000012.1:0-4144 GCA_964590055.1 uncultured Candidatus Saccharibacteria bacterium
CCCAATCTTTGGGTTTCTTGCCCAACAGCAAATCGCGCACGCACCCGCCCACGAGATACGCTTCAAAATTATTGGCGCGAAGCTTCCCGACGATTTCGAGAACTTCTTTGGGAATTTTTTTGGTCATTTTATTGCGGCGCGCCCAGCGCGTCAATCGCAACGCTTAGCGTTGCGCCCTCGCCCCGATTCGAACGGGGAACAACTGGTCCGAAGCCAGTCGTGATATCCGTTTCACCACGAGGGCAAGTTATTGATAATATCAGGGAATTTATCATAAAATTTGCTTTTTTCAAAGCTTGGCGTCATTAGCCCCGTGGTTTTATATAAACACGATCGTAGCTATACGTAACCCTGTTCGTTATTATAACTAGTTCAGACCGAAATGTTCTCGGAATTTTTCATCCGGGACGATCCTGGTTTCCAGGCAATAAACATGGTCGGGAATGTCAAAAAAATTTATCACGAAGTTTATTTCATCTTCGCAGGGATAAGGAAACACAAAAACGCTTTTTTGAAATTCCAAAAAGCCGAATTGCTTCAGTTTTTGTCTTAAGGCATCGCGCACCCTTCTTCTGCTTTCCGGCACATCAAAAAGCACCATTCTCCACTTTTTATCCCACTTTCTTCCTTGGACTTTTATCTCTAAGTTATGAAACTTGTACTCCTGAAATCTCCGGCGTCCTAAAGGCGTTAAAACTACCCGCTCCCTGTTGGAAGAAATTGGGCGGGTTTTCACCAAGCCAGCCAACTTAAATTTGCTGAGAAGATAATTGAGTTGTTTGCGATCGATCGTATTTAAAATATCTTCGGCTTGGCTGAAAAGCTGATGACGCCCCTTTTTACTTTTAATAACGCCCAAAAGAAACCCGGTCCCAAGAAGTTCGAGCAACTTCCCTACGGTTTTCCCGTAACTAGGCATAAGACTTTGGTTTTATATTAATACGATCGTTGTTATACAAAACCACAGATACGGAACCGGGGGAAAGATAAATTAAAGCTGCCGGGCGAAGTTTTGAATCGCAAGCGAGATGGCCTCGGCCCCAACGATGAGCAGCGCTCCCACCACCGTCCAGAAAAACGCCTGATGGGCTTTTTTGATTCGCTCCTCGCTCCCTTGGGCAAAAACATACAAAGAGCCCGCGTAAATGAACATAATCACGACGAGCGGCAGGCCGATCATGACCACGACCTGCGCCAGGCGCGAGATGACTTCGGAAAAGCTATTCGCTTGAATGGGGTTGCAAAGCTCAACGGCAGGATTGCAGCCGATTGTTTGCGCCCCAAGGTTAAAAACAGGGGCGAGGAAAATCAAAGAGAGGGTTATAAGCCGCCATAAACGAAAAATTGATTTCATACTCAAATTTTAGCATTTTTCCGGAAACATAAAAGGGGCGGCTGCTTAACGCATCCGCCCCTCCGTTGCAAAATCAAAGGTGCAAAAAGAAAACTAAAGGGCCTTGAATACGAACGTCCCCTCCGCCTTAATCCTAACCTTGAAGACATCACTGTGATAAACGGAGGGGCGGGTGCCGTGCTGGCGGTAATACTCTTCAACGTCTACTAATTCGACGTTGGACTCACCGCGCTTTCTCTCTCTTTCGAGATAAAAGCTCGGAAAATCGCAGGCCAGGCACTCCACCCGGGCCTTGCCTTCCAGCAGCCTGATGCCTATTGGCTGCAGAAGGTACTCTTTCTCTTCGCCCGGGCTCATGAACACTATTACGCCCCGGGGAAGAGTAGGAAGGACGAACTCCCCACTCGGCGCCGTTCCGGTAACTCCAGGCACTTTGAACCCCGTGGAACCCGAGGATAAGGCGGTCCCGACTTTCGCCAGGCCGCCTCCCCACAAAGCCCAGTCGAAGATCACGGCTAACAGGACAAGCCAGGCCATATTCCATCCGGTTCTCGCGATCGAGGTTCTCCTAGCCCCGGCCGTCGTGGTCCTTTGAAAAACCGCGCCAGCGAGCATACTCACCAAGAGAAGCGTCACGACAGCCCAGAAAGTCAGGCGGCGCTTCGCCGTAAACCAGTCAAGCACGCTCTCGCGCCAGTCTTTTTTCGGCTGCACGGACACCGCTTTCCCTAAATCACCCTTGGCCGGTTTCACCTCTTTGGAATCAGCCTGGGTAATAAGCGCCCGACACTCCTCCCGATGCTTTTCGATACCCCCTTTCCACGAGAGAATGTTTTTCTCCTCAACGGGGTCGGGCACCGGAGGCATCCGCGACATCGCCGGGTTTGCCTGCCCCACCGACTTTAGTAAACGCTCCAGACGCTGGGCCATCCACTCTCCCTGCATTCGATCTAACTCCCTGCAGTAGCGAGCGATCCCGATCCTGGCGCGAAGCGCCGCGGGATCCTTCCATTCCGCCGCTTTGAGCTCGACATCAATGGAACGCCGCCTCATCGCCTCCGACAGAATGGGCCAATCGGCCCGGAACGAAGCCGCCAACATGGGAAGCACGAACGAAACGGCAACCCAGGTGATAAAGACGGCTGACGCAAACCTGTTAAAGCTCGGCAAGGTCTGCAAGAGCGCCAATACGACCAGGAAACCAACCACCCCGAGCGTAGCCCAGAAGCTCGAAACAAGCCCCCCGAGCCACATCACCAACACCCCCACTACCGCCGCAACCACCCATGGCCATCGCAATTCAAAGTCCATAGCTACCTCCTTCTGAAGATTGTGTGGGCCAGAATCTCCTGGATAAAGTCGCTCCCCAGTTCCCACAGGACATACTCGCCTTTGGTAAGCGGTTTGCCGTCCGCTTTGTCTCCGGCTGACTTACGAGACCCTCCGCCGGAGCCGTCTCCGCGGCGCTCACGGAACTTTCGCGAAGCAGAACGCCAAGCCCTGCTCCCCTCGTCCCGAAAGGCCAACGGAGTGTAAATCAAGCTCCCGACCAGCAGGACCGACCAGACGGTCCAGGCAAACCACCGCAGCCATCCCCACGCCCAACCGATCCCCGCCGACACGCTCCCAAAAACTCTGGAAGGCGCCGACAAAAGTTCGGCATCGGTCGCAAAACTCCCCTGGAAGTAGGCGCTGTAATAACGCCCCGCTTCATCCGAGGGAGAGAATGCCGCCGTTGTGGGCCCTATCCCGAAGACGATCGAGTTGAAAATCAGCCCAACCGCCACGAGGGCCCAGCAGGTAACCATGCGGACGTTGTTGCTTGCCCGCAGAGCATACCCATAGCGCCACAGGAGGCGCTTGAAGATGATTGAGTTGAGAATCTTCATGTTGCCTCCTTTCTTAGATCTTCCGAAGCTTTCCTCCAACCCCTCATCAGCGTCCGCCAGGGGCTTTCACCAAGCTCCCCGGCGTCAGGTTCCGGGACCCGTGTCTTCTTGAAACGCGGCGGACCGTAGAGATTCTCGATCTTTTCCTCAAAGCCGGGAATCTGAACGGTCACGTCACACTCTCGTTCCCCGAAAGCGAGATCGTGACGCACAAAACCGAACTCGTCGGTCTTCCCGTCACTAACCTCGCCGGGCAAGCCCGACTTCGAGACAAGAAATTTTACCGGAACTCCTTTCGCCGCCTCGCCATCTTCGTAAACCACGGAAACAGAGATAACGTATTTGCCGTTGTCTCCTTCCGCGCGTACGACGGGCGGAGAAAATTTCCGCGGCTTCGGTTTCTCCTCTTTAACAGGTATACGGCGACAAAGTTTGCTCGCCGGCATACCCTTAATCTGCGCCGCAACCAGGTAACTGCCCGGTTCCTTAAGCGTGAGGGAAACCGCAACTCGCCCTTCCGGATCAGTCATCTCCTCGGCCTCCGTCATTCCATCCACCTCCACCAACACCGTCTGCGGCTGCTGGGGCACGCCTCTCCTGCGGTAAGCGACCGCAACTACCACTATCACTTCCCAACCGCCATTCTGCTTGACCGGCTCCGTAACCTCAAACGAGGTTATGGAAAAATCCGGCCCACGCCACTCACGTCCTCTGTCTGCCATAAACTCACCGTCCTTTCTTTTTGGTTTGGTTTGTTGGTTTGTTTTTTTGACTATTTTAGCCCGTATTTTCAAGCCTCTTCACGCCCCTCCCAACATGAAAATTCGTCTATAATTATACACGAAGTAGCACTAAAAGTCAAGTTTTGGCGTGGCGCAAAAACGCTTAAAAATAAGGCTTT
>CAZPXU010000012.1:4154-12427 GCA_964590055.1 uncultured Candidatus Saccharibacteria bacterium
TTTCGGCGTCTGGCGTGAAAAGCCTTGTGAACCTCGCGAAGCGCCCGGTCGGTCACATGGGTGTAAATCTGGGTCGTGGTGATGTTGGCGTGTCCCAAGAGGGCCTGGACCGATCTCAAATCCGCCCCGTTTTGCAAAAGATCGGTCGCGAACATGTGCCGGAGCACGTGGGGCGTCACTTTTTTGGAGATCCCGGCTTTTATCGCATGGTGTTTTATAATCCTCTCTATGGAACGGGGCGTCAGGCGCGAGACCTCACGCTTTTTTGCCGGATGGAAGTTTATAAAAAGCGCGTCGGATACGTCAGGGCGCTTTTCGAGGTAGCCCCAAAGCGCTTTTTTGGCGGAGGAGGAAAGAAAAACGACGCGGACTTTCTCGCCCTTGCCGCGAACCGAAAATTCGTCTTTTTTCAAATCAAGCGAATCGCGATTGAGCGCGGTGAGTTCCGAGACCCGAAGGCCGGTTGAGAAAAACAACTCCAAAATCGCGCGGTCGCGGAGTGTTTTTATAGCTGTAGTCCTTCGAGCTTTGCTCTCAGGACCTGCGCCTTCGGCTCCGGGCGCTTGAAGCAAGCGCTCCAGTTCTTCGACGGAGATTAAGTCCAAATCGCGTTCCGGCGCCTTCGCCAAAGAAATGCGCTCTGCCGACAAACTTTCCACGCCGCGCCAGGCGAGGTACTTTAAAAAATTCCTAAGCGCGATCAAATAATAGTTTTGGGTGTTTTTCTTTAGGGCGCTCCTGTTCAAATCCAGGCGATATTTCCGAATCAGCTCGTCCGTGACGGCGCCCGGGGAGGAAATTTTCGCGAATCCAAAAAAACGCTTCAAATAACGGTCATAGTTTCCGACCGTTTTCAAAGAGCGCCCGCGCTCGATTTCCAGATGTTCCAAAAATTGGCGGTGCAGTTCCTTCAAATTCATACCTAAATTATACCGCCAAACGTCGCAAAATAGAGGCCGAGCGGGCAGGTCGGCCTCACTCGCCCCGCTTGAGAGGATTTTGAGGAAGCCCTCGGAGGCGGAAAAGCTTGGTTCCGCCGTAGGTGGATTTTCCGCCGAGAGGCAGGAGGCGGACTTCGCTGGAAAGTCCGAACTCCGGTTCCGAAAAACCTCTCAAGCGGGGCACCCTGCCCGCTCGGCCTCCGAGACGGTTTTCTTGGCGACTGTGTGAAAAATCTAAACACTTGAAAACCTGATTAAAACGTGCTATGTTTGATAAATGCTGCCGACCAAGGAAAAGCAGAAAATAATCGAAGAGGTCAAAGTGCATCCGACCGACACCGGCTCGGCGGACGTTCAAGTCGCGGTTTTGACCGAGGAGATCAAGCGGCTTTCGGACCATCTGAAAACGCACCGCAAAGACAACCATTCCCGCAGAGGACTTTTGCAGATGGTCTCTAAAAGGAAATCGCTTTTGGATTATCTCGCCCGAAAAGATTTGAAACGCTACAACGTTCTGACGAAAAAGCTCGGGCTCAAATCCAAGTACTAAATTTAAATACTAAGGTGAATTTAATCAAACATAAAAACCAGCGCGTCGCGGTTTTCATCGACGCGCAAAACATGTACCACTCCGCGCGCTCGCTTTTCGGGGGACGCGTGAATTTCAAGGAGCTCTTGAAGCAGGCGGTCTCCGGGCGCCAGCTTATCCGCGCTTTCAGCTACGTGATCCGCACCAAAACCGGAGAGGAAAAGCCGTTCATCGACGCGCTGTTGAGCTTGGGAATCGAAACCCGCGAGAAAGATTTGCAGGAATTTTTCGGAGGCGCCAAAAAAGCCGACTGGGACGTCGGCATCGCGGTAGACGCGATCCGTACTTGTGAAATTGTGGACGCAGTTGTGCTTGCTTCCGGCGACGGCGACTTCATTCCACTCGTGGAGTTTTTGAAAAATCAGGGACGGAGAGTCGAGGTGATGGCTTTCGGGCCCTCGGCTTCCGGCAAGCTGAAGGAGATAGTGGACGAATTCATCGACATGGCGGACGAGCCCGGAAGGTACATTTTGAAACGTTGACAAAAGCCCGCCCGGAAGCTAACATAAGGGCATTACAAATTTAATAGGATGGCCTCCGGATGGATAGCTCTTATGTGAGGGCTAAAATCTGGAGGTCATTTAAGAAAAGAGATGACAACCAAAAAGTTTTCCGTGGAAATCGGCGGCAAAACCCTTACCGCCGAGTTTTCCAATCTGGCCGAGCAGGCCCACGGCTCCTCGCTGGTGAAACTGGGAGAGACCGTAATTTTGGGCACGGCGGTGATGGGACAAAACGTGCGCGAAGGCATTGATTACTTCCCGCTGACCGTGGACTACGAGTAGCGCTTCTACGCCGCGGGCATGATTTTGGGTTCCAGGTTCGTCCGCAGGGAAGGGCGCCCTTCCGAGGAGGCAATTTTAATCTCGCGCTTGATTGACCGCGGGTTAAGACCGCTTTTTAACCAAAAGATAAGGAACGAGGTGCACGTGGTGGCGCTCGCTCTCTCGTTTGACGGAGAAAACGAACCGGACATCCCCGCCATGCTCGCCGCTTCGCTCGCGCTCGGGACTTCTTCGGTGCCTTGGGGAGGCCCTTTGGCTTCTGCCCGCATCGGAAGAGTCGGCGGGAAGCTCGTTTTAAACCCGGCCAGAAGCGAGCTCGAAAAATCGGACTTCGACCTCGTGGTCTCGTCGAAAGCCGGAAAAATAAACATGCTGGAGGCCGGATGCAGGGAAATCCCGGAAGAAGACATCCTGGCCGCTTTGGAATTTGCCCTCCCGGAGCTCGCGAAACTCGAGGAATTTCAGAAAAAAATCATAAGCGAGCTGGGGAAAGAAAAAATCATGCCGCCCCTGAAAGACGAGCCCGCGAAAATGTCAGAACTTTTCGAAACCAACTTCCGATCCCGCCTGGAAGAAGCGCTTTACCTCCAAGACGCCAAGAAAACGCGAGAGGCCAACCTGATCCGATTGAAAAACGAGTGGGACGAGGCCGTGAAAAAGGAAGTCGGCGAGGAATGGCGGGAGGTCGGAAACGGATTTTACGAAGAAAAGATCGACGGGATTGTCCATAAAAACATTCTTGAAAAAAACCTGCGCCCGGACGGGCGGGGGCTCAAAGAATTGCGCTCACTCTGGGCCGAGGTCGGCATTTTGCCCAGAACCCACGGCTCGGGGCTTTTCTACCGCGGCGAGACGCACGTTTTGTCCCTCGCGACCCTGGGAGGCCCGCAGGACACCCAGCTCGTAGAGGGCATGTCCATCCGCGCCAAAAAGCGCTACATGCACCATTACAACTTCCCGCCTTTCGCTCCGGGCGAGACCGGCAGGATGGGATTTACCGGAAGGCGCGAGATCGGTCACGGGGCGCTCGCCGAGCGAGCGATTTTACCGGTTCTGCCGGGCGTGGACGAATTTCCCTACACCATCCGCGTGGTTTCGGAAGTTTTGTCGTCCAACGGCTCAACGAGCATGGCATCAACCTGCGGCTCGACCCTGGCGCTGATGGACGCTGGCGTTCCGATTAAAAAACCTGTCGCGGGAATAGCGATGGGGCTGATGATGAAAGACGAGGCGGATTACAAGGTGCTCACCGACATCCAGGGGCCGGAGGATCATTACGGCGACATGGATTTCAAAGCGGCCGGCACCGAGCGGGGAGTAACCGCCATCCAGATGGACGTGAAAATCCTCGGGGTAAGTTTGAAAATTCTCAAAGACGCGCTGGCCGACGCCAAGGCGGCTCGCGAGACCATCATGAAAACCATGCTCGGCGCCATCGGCGCTCCGAGAAAGGAACTCTCGCCGTTCGCGCCGCGGATTTTGACGCTCAAAATAAATCCGGAAAAAATCCGGGACGTCATCGGTCCGGGAGGAAAAATGATAAATGCCATAATAGAAGAAACCGGGGCGGACGTGGACGTGGAGCAGGACGGAACGGTCTTTATAACCGGCCGGAGTCCCGGAGCCGAGAAGGCGCTTGAAAAAATAAAGGAAATCGCGCACGAATACCAGCTGGGTGAAACTTTCGAAGGCGCGGTCTCCAGGATTTTTGACTTCGGGGCCATGGTGGAATTCGCTCCGGGCCAGGAGGGGCTCGTGCACATCTCCGAGCTTGCCCCGTTTCACGTAGGCCGGGTTCAGGATGTGGTGGACATCGGCGACCGAGTCCCCGTAAAAATAATCGGGATCGACGAATTGGGGCGCATAAATCTTTCGATAAAAGAGATGACCTCGCTTAAGCCCAAAGAGGGGGCAAGGCCCTTGGAGCCGGGCTGGTCACAGAGAGAAGACAGGCCCCGCCGCCGTCCCGGCGGGCACGGCCGGATGCGTCGTTAAAATTTAATCTCGGCTAGCTATGGCCGACGAACCTGCCCGCGACGCTTCGCCCGGTGAAGCAGGCGGGAAACAAAAACCCAAAGAGGAGCTGCCGGTCTTGCGGACGCTGAAGTCGGACGCGTCAATTTACGCTTCCAAAACCTCTTTCATCTCCCAGGCGGCCCAGGCGCTCGAGAAAAGAAGGCATCTTGAGGCTTCTGTACCGGAATCGAGGCGTCCCTTCTGGATCGCCATAGGCGTCGGGGTTTTTCTGCTTGCGGCGGCGGGAGGAGGAATTTTTTATCTGGCGCGGCGGCCCGAACGCCCGCCGGAAGTCGTTCTTCTGCCCGAGAGCCTGATTTTTCCGGATGAAAAAACCGCGGTCAAGCTCGACTCCCGTCAACGCGATCTTTTCATCTCCAAAGCCAGGGAAGCCATCTACGCGCCCCTGACGCCGGGCTCGTTCCGAGCGGTCAGCTTCACTCAAACCGCCGAGGGGCGGGAGACGCCCCTCCAGCTCACGGACTTTCTCGCCATTCCCGACTTGAACCTGCCTAGCCGCCTGGGAGGAGAACTTTTGGATTTCACGCTCGGGGCGCAAAACCAGTCCGGCGCGACACATCCTTTCCTAATTTTCAAAATCGATTCCTTCCCCGAGTCGTTCCAGGCCGCGCTTTTGTGGGAGAGAACCATGCCGTCGGACCTGCGTCTATTTTTCAAAAACATCCCGCTTTTGGGAGAATCCAACGCCCTTTTCAAAGACCGGGTGGTTAAAAATCAGGACGCCAGAGTGCTGGAGTTCGAGGGCAAGATTGTGCTCGCCTATACTTTTTTCAACCGCAACCTCCTGATTCTCACGGACTCCGATCTGGCGCTCGGAGAAATCATCACCCGCTACGCAGTTTTCCCTCCGAAACAATAAAATCTCCTGTCCGCCCCGGATTGCCTTTCATAAGAATCTTGGTTAGCATAAACTAATGGCTTTTGAAGAGTACAAAAAAACTTTAGAAGACGAGAAAGTAAAGCTGGAGCGCGAGCTTTCCTTGATCGCGCGCAAAAATCCGTCTAATCCCGACGATTGGCAGGTTAAATCGCCGGAGATGAACCCGATGACGTCCGACCAATCCGAGCTCGCGGACATGTTCGAGGAGCTTGAAACCCAGGCGGGGCTGGAATATCAGCTCGAGGAAAGATTGAAAAAAGTAAACGCGGCTTTAAAACGGACTGAAGACGGCACTTACGGAACTTGCATCGACTGCGGCAATCCCATTGAAGAAAAACGGCTTCGCGCCAATCCCATCGCCCGGGGATGCATTAAACACGCCAAATATAAGCCATAAAAATGGCCGCCAAACTCCACTCCGCTCAGGTCGCGGGCCTTCTGGGGGAGATTATCGACGTGGAAGCGGACTTGGCGCCGGGCCTTTTTCATTTCGCCATCGTGGGGCTGGCGGACAAAGCGGTGGGGGAGTCGAAAGAACGGATCGCCGCCGCCATCAAAAATTCCGGTCTCCGGAGCCCGCAGAAGAAAAACCAGCGCGTAACCGTTTCCCTCGCCCCGGCTGACCTGAAAAAAGAGGGGCCGTCTTTCGACCTGGCTATCGCCCTCTCGTATCTTCTGGCCGCGAAACAGGTTGAATTCGACCCCGCCGGAAAAATTTTTCTCGGGGAATTGGCGCTGGACGGAGCGCTTCGGAAAATAAAAGGGGTTCTGGCGCTGGCGCTCGAGGCCAAAAAGAGGGGGTTTGAAGAAATCATTTTGCCCGATCAAAACGCGGCCGAAGCAAGCCTGGTCGCCGGACTTAAAATTTACGGAGCAAAAACTCTCTCGGACGTGATTCAGCATCTCGCGGGAGAGGTCCTGATACCCGCGCATCCGAAAGTTAAAATTGACCAGGAGTTTTCATATCCGATCGATTTCGGCGAGATAAAAGGGCAGGAACTTTCCAAGCGCGGGCTCACGCTCGCGGCCGCGGGCCGGCACCATGTGCTGATGGTGGGGCCTCCCGGGACCGGAAAGACCATGCTCGCCAGAGCCCTCCCCTCCATTCTGCCGCCCATGGATTTCGACGAGATTTTGGAAGTTACGAAAATCCATTCTGTCGCGGGGGACCTTTCACAAAGTTATCTCGCCCGCCGCCCTTTCAGAAATCCTCACCACACCGCCTCGCACGTGGCCCTGGTCGGCGGAGGGCAAGCGCCGCGCCCCGGCGAGATAACCCTCGCTCACAAGGGCGTTTTATTTCTCGATGAATTCCCGGAGTTCGACCGGAGAGTCCTGGAGGCCCTGCGCCAGCCGCTGGAGGACGGGGTGATAACGGTCTCGCGCGCGAAAGGAACTTTAACTTTCCCGGCGCGCTCCCTGATGGTTTTTGCCATGAATCCCTGCCCTTGCGGGAACTACGGCTCGGACAAAAAACCCTGCCTGTGCTCGACGCAAGCCTTGTACCGCTACCAGAGAAAAGTTTCCGGCCCCATTGCCGACCGGATTGACGTCTGGCTCGAGGTGCCTTATTTCGAGCCCGAAAAAATGGCGGGAAAATCGAAACCGGAGTCGGGCCTGCTCCAAAAACGCGTCGAGACGGCCAGAGCAATACAGGCCGAGAGATTTCGCGGCACAAAAATTTCACTCAACTCCGAGATGGGCGTAAAAGATTTGGAGGAATTCGCGCCTTTGTCGAAAGAAACGGAAACCATTCTGCACGATGCCGCGCACAAACTTGACCTGTCCGCCCGGGCGTATCACCGCGTCATAAAGCTTGCGCGCACCATCGCGGACGTGGACGAGAAAAAGAATATCGAGACGCCGCACCTTCTGGAAGCCCTCCAATACCGCCCGAGAAAAACATTTTTCGTATACGAGACCTGATTATGGACGCAGAAATAAAAATAATTAAAGATTCAATTGCCGCCGAGGAGCTTAAAAAAATGGCCAAAAGATTTGGTGATTTGGTAAAAGCTGTGGTGGACGTGGAGCGGGGCATCATGGCGCTCGGAGGAGATTTGCACGCCGATGAAGAAGTCCGGCTTATGGAAGAGGAGGGCTCCCAAAGAGAACACACCTGGGGGATCAATATCTATCCAGAAAAAACGGGGGAGGATTTTATCGAATTTGATTCCATGATCAATCTAAAGCCGGCTTTCGGAAACAAAACGCGCGGGGTAGAAAACCCTGAAACCCGGGAAAAAATTAAAAAAATCGTTACGGCCCTCGTTCTGTGAGAAACTTCAGGCATAAAGAACTTGCGGAAGGCGGGTGGCAAAAGCTCTCCTTGGTTGAGCAATTGGGAAATATCGGGAGCGAAGTGGGACGCGCCCGGAAGTGGCGAAACAAAGACGAAAAAACTTTTCAGGGAGCGGTGGAACGGGCGCTCGAACTTTTTGACCTCACCCTGGAAGATCCGCGCTGGAAGAAAAGGCGGTACGAGATTGCGCGCGCTCGGGAAGTTTTTGTGGATGCCATTTCCGGCGGGAAAGAATATAAAAGCTCCCTCGAAGATTTGGAACGCTATTTCTATTCCTTTGCTTTTGCGGCGAGAAATAAAATCTAGACCGCAAAAATATTTTTCGTATACGAAACTTAAACAAAAGAAAACGCGCCAGGCATGTACAGGAGCACACGCTGGCGCGTTCGAATTCGGAGGGAAAGAACTTGAGAGGTTAGGTGCCGGTCTTGTCCGCCGGCTTGGCCTTTTTCGCGACCTTGGCTTTTTTCGCGCGGCCGATAGTGATGTCACACGCGTGGGCGACGGCGATAGTAATCGCGCCATTCTCGCCCACTCGGACGGAAGCGCCTTCGGGCACAACCATCCGCAGACCTGCGACAACTACGGTCGTCGTCGGCATGGGGATTGCATCCACCGCCTCACCGCCGCGGCCAACTGCCCGAAGAGGCTCGCGCACCGGCTGCGGAGCTGGAACCACGGTACGACTGGCTTCCCAGGTAAATCCTTGGTATCTGGCGCCTGAGAAGGTTACGTCGTT
>CAZPXU010000013.1:0-1297 GCA_964590055.1 uncultured Candidatus Saccharibacteria bacterium
TTGTTCACCCAGTATAAATCGAAGCTGTCCCGGCTGTACATGTTATATCCCCCGTAAGCGCAGTCCTCGTTGAAATCCCCTCCGAAAACCAGATAGCAATTTTTGTTGTCCGTCGTATAGTTGCAGTACTCGCTCCGGACCGCGTTTACGTTGAAAAGTGACGGCCAAGGAACTTCTTTCATAAACCCTTCAAACTGCTCGAAAAACGGCTTGGAAAAATCATATTCCTGGCCGTAATCGAGCGGATCCCATTTGTCAGAGAGCCAATATTCCTGGGTATAGACCACAAACTTCTTGTCCGGCGAGTACATGGAAATTATTTCCTTGCCCTCATGCGCCTCTGGGCGGCGGTAAAGCGAATGCTCGTTTCTGAAATTCCAGCGGCGTATCAGCTGGCATTGGGGGCACCAGGTGGGCGCTGGAACGTCTACTTTCTCATAAAACTTAAAATCATCTTCCTCCATCGGAAAGCCGTTGTGACAATTCCGGCATTCTCTTGTTTCGGCTGGCATGAAGATTTATCTCACCCGCTCCGGAGCGCCCAGGCCTATAAATATATTCTTGGGATTTTCGGGGTCGATCAAAATGGCGCTTACGCTGCCGTCAGCCGGAATCTTGGAAGCGTGCCAGCTTATGCCCCGGTCGGCGGAGATGAAAATCTGATTCGAGGCCCCCGCGATAAGCTTTGAAGAATTGGAGGGGTCGAGCGCGAAACTCGTGATCGGGAGCACCTCGGGCGCCAGGGGCAGGGCTACGGTCTCAAAACTTTTTCCGTGATTCGACGACTTCAAAAGGCCGTAGCGGGAAGCGTGATATAAAATTCCCGCCCGGGAGTCGAAAAGAATGACTCGGACGTCCTCGGCTCCCCGAAATTCCCGCAGGCCGCCCGAAAGGTTCGTCCATTTGTTGCCGCCATTATCCGAGCGGAACAAAGACCCGCGCGAGTCCGCCACCCAGATTTCCGAGGGGTTCAAGCGGTTTATCTCGAAACGGACCAGCCCTTCGCGAAAAAGCGCCAAGCGGCTCCAGGTTTCGCCGGAGTTTCGCGACTCGTAAAAACCTCCGTCGGAGCCGATGACTTTTATGTTCCGCCGGTCGCTTGAAGCCAGCCCTTTGAAAAACGCGAAACGCTCCAGGGCCGTGAACAAAAGCTCTTTTTGCTCTTGCTCCGAAGCGCTGACAATTCTGCCGCGCTGGTTTGACAAAACAAGGGCGGTGAACTTCTTATCCGAAGCGGGATCCAGGATGTCGAAAACTCTCGCGCCCTCCCCGAGACTTTGGCCGAATTGCCGCCATC
>CAZPXU010000013.1:1307-11625 GCA_964590055.1 uncultured Candidatus Saccharibacteria bacterium
GCCATCCCTCGTCGTTTCGCTTCCCTCGCCAGATTCCGCGACGCGCCGTTCCCGCGAATATGAACTGCGGATCCTCGGAGTCAAAACGCAGCACGCTTATCTCTCCGCCCGCGAATTTTTCAAGATTCTTCCAGGTCTCGCCGCCGTCCTCGCTTGCCAAAAGTGTCGCGCCGGGGCGAGTATCTCCCGACGGGCGCCCGGTTATAACGGGAAACATGATGGCGAGCACCACGATTATCAGGATTATCAGCAGGATTATAAGAAAGGCTTTCATCCCGTTAGGAAGCAGACTTAACGAATTTCATGGTCGAGATAGAGGCGCGAGATCATCAAATGTTCCAAGAGCATGCGGCTGGAATAAGTTTTGGCGTAAAAACGGGTCTTTATTTCCAATAAATCATCCAGGAAGTCCGCCAAACTTTTAAATTCTTTTCCGTCCGCCCTCCTTATCTTCTCTTCCGTCCATAATTCCAAAGTCATCAGCGCTTCCTCTGTTTTCACCCGGTCCTTCGCGAATATGGCTGCGTTCAGAAGTTCTTTTGCCGCCAGGCCGGTGATCAATTTTTTTGAAATTGCCGAATTAAAGCCGTCTTTCGCGCCGCTAAGCTGGAAAACCGTCAAGCGCGACACCAACGGGGGCGAGAGAGCCCCTTCGGATGAAATTGAGATGATAAAATAAGTTCCCGGCTTTGGCTCTTCGATGGTTTTCAAAAGCGCCGCCTGGGCTTGGGTCCCGATGCCGTCGCTCCGGATTACGAATATTTTGGCGCCCCGCCAGGAGGTTTTATGGGCCTCGCGTTCGATTTCTTTGGCCTCTTCCATTTTGAGAAGCGCGCTTTCATAAACGTGGAGGTCCGGATTTGCTCCAAGTTTGCAGCCGGCGCAGTCCCTGCAAAAATTTTTAGTTTCGCAGGTTAAAAATTTTATGAGAATTTCTTCAACTCTGTCCCGCTCCGCTTTGCCGCCCGCCAGCAGAAAGGATTGGGCGCTAAAACCGTTCGAAAAAAGCCTTCGCAACAATTTTTCATTTGGTTTTATGGATATCATCGCTTGGCTAGGACGTTTTTCTTATAAACCTCAAGGTGGTCGAGCGCGATTCCGGTTCCTTTGGCCACGCAGAGTAGCGGGTCTTCCGCCACCCGCGCTTTGACTCCGGTGGAGCGATAAACCAGCTCGTCGATGTTCCGTAAAAGCGACGTCCCGCCGGTCATGACGATTCCCTTGTCAATGATATCCGCGGCAAGTTCCGGGGGTGTCTCCTGCAAGACGCTCTTGATGGCCCTCATTATTTCCCGAAGTTCCGGGTCAATCGCTTTTACCATTTCATTGGTGGAAATGGCGAGAGCGCGCGGGAGCCCCGTCAAAAAATCCCTTCCTTTGATTTCAAAACGCTCGTCTTTGTCAACGGGGATAGCGGAGCCGATCGCGATTTTCAGCTCTTCCGCCGTTCGTTCCCCTATCACCAGATTGGAGGACTTTTTTATGTAGTCGGCGATGGCCTGGTCGATCTTATTTCCCGCTACCTTCACGGAAGTCGAAGCTACGATCCCGCCGAGCGAAATCACCGCGGCATCCGTGGTCCCTCCGCCGATATCGACCACCATATGCCCGGTTGGCTCGTGGATGGGGATTCCCGCGCCGATGGCGGCCAAGATCGGCTCTTTTATGACATAGGCCGCTCTCGCCCCGGCTTTGACCGCCGCCTCCACTACCGATCTCCGCTCGGTGGAGGTCACGCCGGCCGGCACCGAAATCATTACTTCGGGCTTGAAAAGGTTCCAGCGCCCTATTGCCTTATTGATAAAATAGCGAAGCATGGCCTCGGTGACGCGATAATCCGCAATCACGCCGTCTTTCATGGGACGGTAAGCGGTGATGGTGTCCGGAGTTTTTCCGACCATCACTTTGGCCTCGTTGCCCACGGCCAAGACGCGGTTTTCCGGCACGGATACCGCCACCACCGAGGGCTCGTTCAAAACAACTCCTTCATTGGGAACAAAGACCAGGGTATTGGCCGTTCCTAAGTCTATTCCAAGTTTCTTGATGAAAAAAGGCACGTTAACTTCAGCCGATTCGTTTTACATCCGCCCCCAGTTTTCGAAGTCTCTCTTCTATCTTCTCATACCCCCGGTCGATTTGATAAATATTTTTTATCCGCGACTCCCCCTTCGCGATCAAGGCCGCGATGACGAAAGCGAGTCCGGCCCTCAAGTCCGGGCTTTCTATCTCCCGCCCCCGGAGCGGGGTGGGCCCGTGCACCAGAATGCGGTGCGGATCGCATTGCGTTATCATCGCTCCCATCCTGTTCAAATCCTCAATATAATTAAGTCTGCCGTCAAAGACCGTCTCAAAAATCATGCTTTGGCCCTTGGCTTGGGTCATGAGCACCGTCCAGGGCGCCTGCAGGTCCGTCACGAACCACGGATATTCCCTGGTTTTTACGTCACCGCTCAAAAGCGTGCGCGGTTTGGAAACGGCAACCCAATCCGGACCCTGTTTGATATGCGCTCCGGAGGCTCGAAGAGCCGCGATTACGGCGGTCAGGTGTTCCGGAGCGCATTTTGTAACTTTTATTTTTTCTCCGAGGGCGGCGCCTAAAATCAGGAAATCCCCGGCTTCAATTCTGTCCGGAATGATTTGGAAAGTCTTTCCTCCCCGCAAAAGTTTTCCTCCCGTTCCGATAATTTCAATCGTAGGCGTTCCGGCGCCGCGAATTCTCGCTCCGCCCTTGTTAAGAAATTCGGCCAAGCTCGGGATTTCGGGCTCCAGCGCGACATTTCTCAAAATAGTTTTGCCGTGCGCCAGCACGGCTGTCATCATCAAAGTTTCGGTAGCGGTGACGCTGATGTTTCTCAGGGTATAATCCGCCCCTTTAAGCTTATCCGCGCTGATTTGGTAATTGCCGCCCGCCATTCGGATTTTTGCGCCCATGGCCTTCCAGCCCTCCAAAAAAATATCGATCGGCCTTTTCCCGATGACGCAGCCGCCGGGATGCGGGAAGAACGTTTTTTTGCACCGAGCCAGAAGCGGTCCCGCCAGCACCACCGAAGCGCGAAATCTTTCCGCAATCTCTTTTTTCAAAGCTCTTCCTTCCGCTCCCCGTGCGTCCAGCTTCAGCGTCCGTTCCCCGGCCCTGCCTACCCGCACCCCCGCGCCTTCCAGGAGTTCTCCCATCCTGAAAACGTCCTCGATTAGAGGAATGTTTTTAACGGCGATGGGCGCGGAAAACAGCAACGAGGCCGGCAGTATTTTTAAAGCCGAATTTTTTGCCCCGCGGACTTCAATCTCGCCTTTCAATTTTCTTCCGCCTTTTATGAGAAACTCCGCCATTACTTCAATTTAACCCTTAGCCCAGACTTTTCAAGGTCGCTTGACATCGCTTTGCCTTTCCGTCAGGATACTTGAAAATAAACCGCGCTTTGCGCAGAAGGAGGATTGTATGCAGTTCATTCCCATTCAAGAAAGGCGGCCCAAATCGGTCGGGGGGATTCCCATTTTCTACAATAATGCGGCCCACCCTCACGTCAGCAATGTCGGCATTCATCTGCCGGCCCTGCTGAAAGACGCCGAGCTTTGCCTTATAGTCGAAGGCATGCAGGGCCTGTTTGTCGCGAGCAGAGGCGGGCAGAGACACATCCACTGGTTTGGTCGGGACGAGAGAAGCCCATTCGTCACCGAGCTCTCGCCGGAACTCTGGCCGGATTTGGCTGTGAAGGGAGAAGAAGAGTTTTTTGAGGCGCTCAAGCCGCCCGTGATCAGGTTTCTCGAGAAAGTTCACGGCAAACGGGGAACCGAGCGCCAGGGCGACATTTGTTTCCGCAGACTCCCTTACGGCTGGCGGGACATCATCCGGATGAGTGGTTCCTGCCCGCTTTATCGCCGTGGCAAAATCTTCAGGACGAGGCATCGTCACAGCGGTCTTCGTCTCTGGGGCTACCTGGGCGACTTTGTCAGCCAACCAGGCGCTCCCAGCGAGATTGATTCCGGCTTGACGCTTATAGCGTCGGGCTGGCTTCGGGCTCCGAATCATGCGCCAAGGCATCTGGGCGGCCCCCACGCGCTTTCCAGGAGCCAGAAGATCATCCGGCCCGACTGAGTTCAATCGCCTTTCTTCGCGTTTCAAGGCCGGCGTGCGTTTTCCCACGACCGGCCTTTTTGTTAAACTTGTAAAGTGCTCACTCGCAGGAAACGACGAATTTTATTCTGGCTCTCCGTCCTGATTTTTTTGGTGCTGGTGCCCGTGACAATTTCCTATTCTCTGGGCTATCGCCTTGATTCCGGTTTTCGCCTGAAAACAACCGGAGGGCTTTTCGTCGCTTCTCCGGTTTCCGGCTCGGAGATTTTCATAAATTCGGATCTTCACAAAAGGACGAATCTTCTGCAATCCGGCATTTTCGTCCAAAATCTTTCCCCGGGGAAATACAAACTCTTGGTGGTAAGAGAGGGTTACATCCCCTGGGCGAAAGAGCTTGAAGTCGCTTCCCGACGCGTAACCGAAGGCCGGGCGCTTTTGGTGCCGTATAATACCAACGGAGCAGTCCTGTTAAAAGGCCGCTTCTCGGCCCTCAAATCCTCTCCCTTCGATCCCGTGCTCCTGCTGGTTGAGGAGGGGGCGCGGGCAAATATCTTGAATTGGTATCTCCCCTCTTCCGGCGAATTTCTGTCTCCTCCGGCCGGACGCGGGGATTTGAGTTTCAAAAAATCATTTGAGCTTGTGCGCTGGCGCGAGAACGGAGTGACGCTGAAACTTGACGGGCAGATTTTGAAAATAAATTTCGATTTGAACCAGAGAACGCTTACGCTCGCCGGGCTTGCCGGCGAGGCCTCTGACAGAAGCCCGGAAGAAGAGCTGGCTTCTGTCAAAAGAGAAGAAGCCCGGGGCAACGTGGAGCTTTTCTGGGACAAAGATCGAAAAGAGCTGAAGGCCCGCTGGCTGAAGGACGAAATTCCCCCTTATTATTTCGGGGCCTCGGAAGAACTGCTCCTGGCGGATAAAAATGTCAGGAACTTTGAATTTTTTCCAAAGAGAAGGGATGCCGCTCTCGTCTCTTTTGACAACGGAGTGTGGGCGCTGGAACTGGATGGCCGCGGCGGGCGCAATATCGAGCCCGTATATAAAGGGAAGTCTCCGGATTTTGCGCTTCTGCCGGGGGAGGATAATTTGTACATTCTCGATGACGGAAACGTAATCAGGGCCTCGCTTAAGGCCAGGGAATCTTTCTGATTTTTCAGGAATTGCGGCGGGCCAACAGGCCGTCCAATTCCCTGGCCCTCTGCCAGATATCTCCCGCTCCCATGAAAATAATAAGGGGATCTTTGAGGTTTTCTTGCACGAATTCAAGGAAAGACGGAAGCGTAAAGTCCCGAAAGCGATAAACGCGCGGATGATATTTCCCGGCCGCCGCCATCAAGTCCTCCAATTTGACCTCGCCTTTGCTCTCCCGCGCCGACGAATAGATTTCTTCAAAAAAGACAAGCGAGGCCTCGGGAAAAGATTTCGCGAACTCGTCCAAAAATGCCTTGGTGCGGCTGTAGGTATGGGGCTGGAAAACCGCCGCTATTTTTTTCCCGGGATATCTGGAACGAAGCGCCTCCAGGGTGGCTTTTATCTCCGCCGGATGATGGGCGTAATCGTAAAAGATTAATATGTTGTCGCCGGGGCGTGAAAATAAATCAAGCCGCCGCCCCACTCCCTTGAAATCGTTCAGGCCCTTCAAAATGGCGCTTTCGTCCAGCCCGAAAAGGCGGGCCAGGCGGACAGCCAGAAGGCAGTCTGAACGGTAATGAGCTCCCGGCAGGCCGAAGGTGCTTTTCTTAAAAATTTTTTCATCCGCTTCCTCGGCCCAGAAGGCGGGGGCGTCGAGTTTGGATGCGATGGAAGGAAGGGTTACGACTTTTGCGTCCGGATTTTCCTTCAAAAAGGCGCGGAAGGCGGCGTCATAGGCCCCCTTGTTCTTGAAATAATCAGCATGGTCATAATCAAGCGCGGGGATGATTACGCCGACTGGCTTGAAAAGGCGGAATTTTTCCTGATATTCGTCCCCCTCCACGATGAAATAACCGCCCGCGCCCGGAAGCACCGAATTTTCCCAGGAGCGCACGACGTCCCCGGTCAGCACCGCGGGGTCAAGCCCGGCAGCTTTGAAAATCTCGCCCAAAATGGCGGTGGTGGTGGTCTTGCCGTGAGTGCCCGTCACGACGATGGTTTTTTTACCCCGGGCATACCTGGCGAGCGCTTCGCCGTAGCTTAACGCCGGGATTTTAAGCTCCCGGGCGCGGGCCCGCTCGGGATGATCCGCGGGATAGGCGGAAGAATAGACTACCAAATCAAGGTCGGGGGCGATATTATCGGCGCCGAACAGCCCGGCTTCAATGCCGGCTTTTTTCAAACCTGCACTGTAAGGAAATTCTTCCGCCGTATCCGACCCGGAAATCTCTGCCCCCTCCCTTTTTAAAAGTTGGGCCAGTCCGGAAATTCCGGTTCCCTTGATCCCGATGAAATGGATTTTCTTGCCGGCCCACTCTGATATTATTTTTTCCACGATATGATGGGATTAAAATCTCACACGGGGTAAACTGGGTTCATGAAGGTTTGCGAAGTGATTCCCATAACGCGCTCGCGCCGCCAAGCGGACTCGTTGTCCTATTTTAGCACAAAAGAATTGAACCGGGGCGACCTCGTGCTGGTGCCGCTTCGCGGGAAGACCGTCGCCGCGATCGTAACCGAGGCCTCGGACGCGAAACTTCTCAAGTCCGAAATAAAAACCCGAAATTTCAAATTAAAACCCGTTACCGGCTCCCTGCGGGAGAATTTTTTGAGCGCCGGAACGCTGACCGCCGTCAGCCGCCTTGCCCAAGAAACTTTTCTGCCGGAAAGCGTGATCTTGTTTGAGCTCATCCCGAAACACATAATTTCCTCCAAGGTCGTCACCTCCTCCGCGGCGGACAACGCTTACCACCAAGAGACCGCGCTTAAGGGTTCGTTTGAAGAACGCCTGTCGGAATACCGCGCTTTAATCCGGGAGCACTTCGCGCGGGGCAAAAGCCTGATTATCGTCTCACCCGACGGCGCCAATCTGGCGCGGCTTGAAAACGGGCTCGAGAAGGGCATCGCGTCCTATATTTTTTCTTTTTCAAGCGCGCTTGCCGGGAAAAAATATCTGGAACGCTGGAACCGGGCGGCGCTCCTCGCGCACCCGGTTTTGATCCTCGGCACTCCGCAGATTTTGAGCTTCGAGCGGCAGGATTTGGAGACGATCGTAATAGACGAAGAAGGTTCGGAACTTTACTATCCCGGCAAATGGAGACGGCTTGATTTTAGAAAAGCGGCGGAAGTCCTGGCCCGGGAGAAAAAGATGAAGCTGATCCGGAGCGACGAGGTTCTGCAAGTGGAAACTTTATGGAAGGCGGAGGCGGGCTTAATCGACGCGAAAACCCCGCCTCTGGCCAGGATTCATTCCGAAATCGAAAGCGCCATGTTCCACCTGACCAAGCCGGAGAAAGCATCCCTGTTTTCCTGGTTCTCGCCGGAACTTGTCGCCGCGCTTGAAGCCAGCCGCAGCGCGAATGAAAAAATTCTTATCTTCGTCAACCGAAAGGGTTTTAGCTCGTTCACCGTCTGCGCCGATTGCGGCCGCGCCATTTTATGCCCCGCCTGCTCCGTTCCCGCGGTACTCCACGCTCCGGCGGAGAGAAAAAAAGAATTTTTATGCCACCATTGCTTGAAAAGTTCGGAGGTGCCGGAACGCTGTCCGCATTGTCTTTCCTGGCGTCTCAAGGATTACGGCCTGGGGCTTGAAAAAATCGAGCTGGAATTGAAAAAACTTTTTCCCCGGGCGGAACTGGGACGGTTGGATCGCGAGCTCATAAAAGGCGGGCGGCCCGGACCGGAATTTTTCAAGCCGCAAATAATAGCGGCTTCGGAGATGATTTTATCCTATCCGGAGATAAAATTTGACTTCACCGGCGTAATCTCCTTGGATCATCTTTTCACCATCCCGGATTTCAGAATGTCGGAACGGATTTTCCGCCTGATTACGGCTCTTAAGGAAAAAACGCGAAAAAAAATCGTTTTGCAGAGCCGTTTCCCGCAACATCCGCTTCTTTTGGCCTCCCTCTCCGGGAATATCTCGCAGTTTTATCAGGCCGAGATCAAGGAACGGGAAGCTCTTAAATATCCTCCCTTTTCCGCGCTCGTAAAGCTCGAGCGCACTGATGGCGACAGGTCGCGCCTCAAAGCCCAGGCCGAGAAGGCCGCGGGCTTCTTGGGGGCCTTCCGTCCCCTTTCCTCGCCCTCCTTTGCGGAAAAAATAAAAAACAAATACCGCTGGAACATAGTTTTAAAAGTTCCGCCCGGCGCCTGGACAAAAAACCAGGAGTTTCGGCGGCGCCTGGAAGCGCTTCAGGGTTCCTGGGACATCGTTGTCGACCCCCAATCTCTTCTGTAAGATGAAGCGAGTTGGCCCAAATTCTTGAAGAGTTCAAGAGTTTGGCCGCCAAACCTTTACCGAGCACATAAATTTATGTATTACGTATACATCATTAAAAATGAGATCACGAGGCGAACCTACATAGGTTACACTAAGGACTTGAAAAGGCGTTTGGCTGAACACAACCCTAAAAAACCGAAATTGATATACTATGAAGCCTACCGCTAAATTTGGCATGCCCCGACTCCCCATAATCCAGGAACCGCATAAAACTCTCCGAAAAAAAGCGCGCGAGCTTGCTCCCGATGAAATAAAATCAGGGAAAATTCAGAAACTAATCCGCGACATGTCCGAGACCCTCCGAGCGATTGAGGTCGGGGTGGGGCTCGCCGCGCCGCAGGTGGGAAAATCCTTGCGGATCTTCCTGGTCTCCCAGGAAACGCTTTCACTTCGCCGCGACCGGGACAAATTGGATGTAAACGAGCTTAAAAAATCAAAGCGCGAGCGGGAGTGGACGTATCTCGTTTTTATAAACCCGAAAATAATCAAAACCTCCAAAAAGAAAAATCTTCTGGCGGAGGGGTGCCTGTCCGTCTCCGATCCGGCGGGCAAGCTCGTCTACGGCCAGGTTGAACGTTTTGAAAAATTAACCGTCGAAGCTCGCGACCAAACCGGCAAAAAATTCACGCGGGGAGCGTCGGAACTTTTTGCCCAGGTAATCCAGCATGAATTCGACCACCTTGAGGGAATTTTATTCATAGACAAAGCGAGGGAAATTAAAACCATAGACGCCAGCGCGAAAAATGGGGCCGGAAAAGATTAAAATCGTTTTTTTTGGGACTTCGCCGTGGTCGGCTTATTATCAGAAAGCCCTTGAGAAAGAATTCGGCTCCGTCCTGGCGGTAGACAAAAATTTCACGGCTTCCCGGCTTCAGGGCTTCTCGCCCGATTTGGGAGTGATGGCGTACTTTGGAAAAATTCTTCCGAAAGAAGTTCTGGCCATGCCGCGAAAAGGGATTTTAAACGTGCACCACTCGCTCCTTCCGAAGCTCCGCGGCCCCTCCCCGGTCCAGGCCGCGCTCTTGGCCGGAGACGCGAAAACCGGCGTCAGTATAATAGTAACGTCCGAAAAAGTGGATGCCGGAGAAATCGCGGCCCGACAAGAGCTGAAAATCCTTCCCGGGGAAACCTATTTGTCCCTGGAAAAGCGCCTGATTGAGGTCGGAACGGAGCTTCTTTTAAAGACCATTCCGGCCTATCTTGCCGGCAAAATCGCCCTTCGGGCGCAGGATGAATCACAAGCGACTTACTGCAAAATCATAAAAACCGCGGACGGAAAAATAAACTGGACGCGTTCCGTTGAAGAAATTTGGCGCCAAATCCGGGCGCTTAATCCCGAACCGGGCACGTTCACCTTCTTTGGCGGAAAACGCCTGATTATCTCCGGCGCCATCATGATTAAACCCTCGGTGTCTAATCAACTAACCCCCGGTAAGGTTATTCAAGACAACTCTTCCTTTAAAATCGCTGCTTCAGATGGGTTTATAAAACCTGAAAAAGTTAAACTGGAAGGCAGAAAAGAACTAATCCCTGATACTTTCCTAAAAGGGCACTCTCAAATCCTTGGCGCAATCCTTGATTAGACACTCGGTGCCGTTGTCGTCGCTGTCTCGGCCGCAGGTGTCGTACTGGCGGTGATTTCGCCGGTAGGGGTACTGCTGGAAATACCGTCACTCCCGCTTGAAACCGATGGCAGATTTATCGATGTGGCGTTCGCGACACATTCTCCCGCAATCGAGGTTATTCCCCCGCTTTTAACTTTCAGGCAGTACGGCGAGCCGGAATCCTCGTCATAAATCGTAATCCCGATTCTTTTTTCGGCGGAACCG
>CAZPXU010000014.1:0-11624 GCA_964590055.1 uncultured Candidatus Saccharibacteria bacterium
TGATGAACCTTTCAGAAATCCTAAAACAAGCGTTACAGGAAAAATGGGCCGTGCCCCATTTTAATTTTTCCAATTTGGAAATTTTAAAGGCCATTGCCGAGGCCGCCCGCGATACAAAAAGCCCCGCAATGGCCGGGACTTCGGAGGGAGAGCGGGAGTTTATTGGGCTTCAGGAAGCCGTAGCGCTCATTAGGTCTTTTCGGGGCGAGGGAATTATGATTTTTTTAAACGCCGACCATACCAAGTCGGTTGAAGCCGCCAAAAAAGCGATTGATGCGGGATACGACTCCGTGCACATTGACCTCTCGGCCCTGCCGCTTGAGGAAAATATCAAAGGAGCTCGCGAAGTCGTTGAATATACAAAATACAAAATACAAGATACAAATTACCAAATCAATATTGAGGGCGAGTTGGGCTATCTTCCCGGAGAATCCAAAGTCTCCGGCAAAAAAATTTCGCTAAAACCCGAAGATTTGACTAAACCAGAAGAAGCGGCAAGTTTTGTCAAAAAAACGGGAGTAGATAGATTAGCCATAGCGGTTGGGAATATCCACGGGATTAACTTGGATGAACCTTCTTTGGATGTTGAGAGAATTAAAAAAATCCGTGCGCTTGTGCCGTTGGAGGTCGCTTTGGTGCTCCACGCGGGCTCCGGCATTCCGGACGAGGATATCAAAGCCGCGATTTCCGCCGGAATTTCCAACATTCACATTTCCACCGAACTTCGCGCCGAGTTTCGCGAGGAGCTTGAAAAATCTTTGCATAAATCCGGCGAGGCCGAATACGCGCCCTATAAGATAATGAAGCCCGTCGTCGGAGCCATCAAAGACAAAGCCATTGAGAAAATAAACTTATTTGGAGCGAAGAGTAAGATATAATAAAACTATGCCTAAAATTTTTGTCACACGGAAAATTCCGGAGGCGGGAATCAAGAAATTAAAGGACGCAGGATATGAAGTTGAAATCAATCCGGAGGACCGAGTTTTAAAAAAAGAGGAACTTATCGCCCAGCTCAAAAAAGGCCAGTACGACGCGGTTTTGGCGCTTTTGACCGACAAGCTGGATGCGGATATTTTTGAAGCCGCCGGGTCGAGTGTTAAAATTTTCGCGAATATGGCCGTGGGGTTTGACAATGTGGACGTCCTGTCGGCAAAGAAAGCCGGAATTATGGTTGCGAACACACCCGGAGTGCTTACCGACACCGTGGCCGAGCATACTTTCGCCCTGATGCTCGCTATCGCGCATCGCGTCTCGGAAGGGGATAGATTCGCTCGCGCCGGAAAATATCACGGCTGGGAACCCATGATGCTTTTAGGGACGGACGTTTCCAGAAAAACGCTCGGGATTTTGGGGCTGGGGAGAATCGGCTCGCGCGTGGCGCATCATGGGGCGAAGGGTTTTGAGATGAAGGTTTTATATTATGATGTGAAGCGAAACGCGGATTTTGAGAAAGAAGTTGGCGCCCAATTTCGGGCGAGCGCGGAAGAAGTTTTGAAAGAAGCTGATTTTGTTTCCATCCACGTGCCGCTTTTGCCGACGACGCGCCATTTGATAAATGCCGAGCGCTTGAAGCTGATGAAACCCACGGCGTATTTAGTGAACACTTCCCGCGGCCCCGTTATAGACGAAAAGGCCCTCGCCCAAGCGCTGAAAAACGGAGTTATCAAAGGAGCGGCGATTGACGTCTTTGAAAACGAGCCCGCGATAGAACCGGAACTTTTGAAATTGGAAAATATAATTTTAACTCCGCACATCGCCTCGGCTACGGAAGAAACGAGGGCGAAAATGAGTGAATTAGCGGCGGAAAATATAATTGCAGCTCTCTCTAGCCAGACGCCCCCCAATTTAGTAAAATAGTCCCTATGCCTATTCTCAAAGCCGAAAAGCGCGAAATTACGGGCAAAAAGGTTGGAGGTTTAAGAAAAGCAGGGAAAATTCCGGCGGTGGTTTATGGCGCGGGAGAGAAAGAAATTTTGCTCCAAATTCAAGAACAGGATTTTAAAAAAGTCTTCAGAGAGGCCGGAGAATCAAGTTTGGTGGAGTTGGAAGTCGGCCAGGACAGAAAGAACGTCTTGATTCACGACGTTGCTTTTGACCCCGTTAAAGACCGGCCCATCCATGTCGATTTTTTACAGGTAAGGATGGACAAATCCATACGCGTCAAAGTGCCTTTGGTTTTCGGGGGCGAATCTCCGGCGGTTAAAAACCTGGGAGGGGTTTTGGTCAAGGTCATGCATGAACTTGAGATTGAAGCTTTGCCCAAAGATCTCCCGCACGAGATTAAAGTGGACACCTCGCGCCTTATAAATCTGGAAGACAGATTTACGGTTGCGGATTTAAAACTATCCCGGGAGGTAAAAGTGATGGCTCAGCGGGACGAGGTTTTGGCGCTAGCCGCGACGCCTCGCGCCGAGGAAGAGGTGAGCGTCGAGGCGGCGCCCTCACTTGAATCCATTGAAGTAGTTGGCAAGAAGAAGGAAAAGGCGGAAGAGGCCGCCCAGGCGCCGGCGGAAGAGACGAAGGAGTCCAAGAAACCCGCCCGTCCCCGCCAAAATGACTCAGTCGGGCCGGCGGCAGGCGAAGCAGGGGGAAAATAAACCCTGCTATAATATATTTATGGTTTCTCAAAGCGCCGGCAAGCTGGCGCAAAGCGCTTTATTTTTGATAATGTTGGAAGGGTTTGTCTTCTTTCCCCTTTTTTATGCTTTGGCCCAGGCGGTTGACCCGTCTGCGGTGCTTCAAAGGAGAGCTCAGCTTGAAGCCGAGCTTGCGGGGCTGGAGAGGGAAATCGAGGGTTTGGGCGGCGTGATTCAGGCGAAACAATCCGAAGCGCAGTCTCTGGAGCGCGACATTCAGATTCTTGATGCCCAGATTAAAAAAGCCAAGCTGGAGATAAAGGCGCGTACGCTTGCCATCTCAAACCTCCAGGTCGCCATTTCGGAGAGAACACGTCTTATCGGGGCGCTGGAAACGAAAATAAACCGCGAGAAGGCGTCTTTGGCCGAGCTTTTGCGCCAGCTTCAGGAATTGGACAGCGTCCCTTTGGTGGAGGCGCTTTTAACCTACGATAGCCTTTCCGAATTTTTTGTTGAGGTTGATACGTTTGACGCCGTCAATAAGGCGATTCAGGACTCGTTTACCCAGATTCGCTCCGATAAAAAAGAAACCGAGACGGAGCGGGACGATTTGGAAGAGCGGAAAGCCGAAGAACTTCAGCTCAAAACTTTGCAGGAGCTTGAAAAGAAGCGAATTGAAGAGCGCGAGGCCGAGAAAAAAAAGATTTTAACCGCGACGAGAGGCCAGGAGAAAGCGTATCAAAAACTTTTGGAGGAGCGCGCCAAATCCGCGGCCACTCTTCGTTCCCAGCTCTTTTTATTGAACGGCTCGCCTTCGATTCCTTTTGAAAAGGCCTTGGAATACGCGGACGCGGCCGAGAAGGCCACTGGCGTCAGGCCGGCTTTTCTTCTGGGCGTGATTGCGGAGGAATCCAATCTTGGAGCGAACGTCGGCAAGGGAAATTGGAACGTGGATCTTTCGCATTCCAGATGCGCCAAGCAAAGGACGGCTTTTCAGGACATAACCTCGCGCCTCGGCCTGAATCCGGATTTGATGCCGGTCTCGCGCCGCGCCTGGTACGGGTACTGCGGCGGAGCGATGGGCCCGGCGCAGTTCATCCCCACGACCTGGCTTTTGTATGAAAAAGCTATAACCAAGATAACCGGGTCCAGCCCCCCCAATCCTTGGGATCCGAAGGATGCCTTTGTGGCCTCCGCGCTTTTGTTGAAAGACAACGGAGCTGCGGCCAAAACCTATGCCGCCGAGCGCAGGGCCGCGTTGAAATACCTTGCGGGCTCCAATTGGTCCAGGCCCGCCTACGCTTTCTACGGCGACGACGTTATGGCCCTTGCCTCCAAATACCAGGAACAGATTGATATTCTGAAACAGTTCGCTTCCCAGTAGCGCTTAATTTTTCAATGAAAAAGTGGCACGCTACGCGCTCGTGCCACTTTTTTCCTTGCTGGCGGGGACCGCGATTACTCAACACTCCGCGGCCGTTATGGCTCCTGTGTCGTCCTGGATAAAGTAGGCAAAGCCGTTTTCCGGGAGTTGTTTCCCGTCCATGGAAGCCCCGCTTGCTTCGGCGGCCATTTCGATCACCGGGCTGTGTCCCACGGCTAAGCCGGTTTCATCGTCCGCCATCTGGTCGAACATCTTTGTCACCCCCTCCAGCGCTTTATCGCAGAAGTGTCGGAAGGTTACGGGATGAAAAGCTTCTCTCAAAGCGTCGATGTTGGTTTTGCCCGCTCCGAGCTTCGCTCCCATTTTGGCCCATCCCTGAAAAAGCTCGTTTGTGCCGATTTCCTCCACGGGCTCGTGGATTTCAGCGCGCCATCCCCCGGACGCCAGATAAACGAGAAGTGTTTGAACGGTCCGGTATTCGGGACCGTAAAAGACGTGGCTGTAGGCGTAAGAGGGGAGGTTGTATCTGACAGCCTTGCGCGCTGCTTCGATTCCCTCCCGCAGGATGATGGCAGAGTTGGCGCCGGCTCCTTTAATCGAGTGACGAACGTACACCAGAGCTTTCATTTGTTCCTCTCTTTCTCTTTTCTCTTTTGGCTAGTTCCCGCCGCTATTTGGATTTGCGGCGGCAAAGAAAGAGCCGGAGAATTGTCCTGACTCCCTTTTTGCCGCCGCAAATGCCTAAATCAAAGAACCCTGATGCGCTTTCGTTTTAGCGTGTTTCGATCCGTATGTCAAGTTTAAAAATTCTCCGAGATATTGACTTTGCGAAGCGCGGATGCTATCTATGGTATATTATACATAATCATTGTATTTATTACATTTTATGGCTGTTTTGGAAAAACTTTTTTCCTCCAGACTCCGGTACAAAATCATCGCGTACTTTCTCAAAAATCCGGCCAAAGAAATCTACCCCGGCTATTTAAGCCGCGCCATCAGGGAGGATGGCGGCAACGTTTCCAGAGAGCTTAAGAGACTCGCCGCCCTCGGCCTTCTGAAAGGCGTTGAACGCTATAATAAAACGATCTATCTTCTGGATGAGAAAAACAAATTCGCCTCTCCGCTTTCCGCTCTTTTCAAAATGGAGTCGCAGCGGGGGCAGGGGGAATGGCTTATCTTCGAAGAAGTTTCAAACAACACCAATCCCACCCTGACTTACGGCTATATGAACAGCGCTTATTTCGAGCCTTTCCTGAAAGAAATTGGAGTTAAAACTACGCCCGGGGAATCGCTTTCCATTTTCAGCCGCGGGGGATATAAAATCTGTTTTCCGGCGGAAAATTATAAATCCACCATTCGGGAGGTTTTGGAGCTGATTGCGAATGCGCCGGGGCGTGTTTTGAAATTGAGCGAAGAGCTCGTCCGAAAAAGCGATATTTTCTTCGGTTTTGCCAAAAAAGTGCGCAAGACAAATTTGAATAAATTGTCTGATGATGCTTTGGTGGCGCTTTTGGAAGACTTTTATCGCTATCAGGCCGAGATGCACGTTATTGGCTGGGTCGGCAACGTGGCGGATTTCGTGGACGGAGCTTTTTCGCGATATCTCTTAAAATATCTTGACAGGCAGATCGAACTTACGGGCTCAAAAGTTCAAAAAGGCGAGGCCTTTAGCGTTTTGACCACTCCTTTGGAGGAGGGCTTTGCTCAAAAGGAGTATCGGAGCTATTTGAAAATAGTTTCCGCGATACAGCGCAACAAAGAAGTTCTGAAGCTTTTCGAGGAAAAAGACATCAGGCTGATCCTGGATGAGCTCTCGCCCCGTTTTCGGGAGTTATTCGACAAGCAGGCCGAAGAGTTCGGATGGATCGGATATGGCGTTGAGGGGCCGGGCTGGGATAGAGAATATTACGTTGACTTGGTGGCGAGTTTGATACGTCAGGGCGTCAATCCCGCCAAGCTGGAGCAAAGAGCCAGGGCGGAGCGCGAGGAAGCTTTTCAAAAACAGAAAGAACTTGTAAAGGTTCTCAGAGTTGACGGCCATTGGCAAAAAGTTTTTGAGGTGGCGCGCGGCTTCGTATTTACGAAAGGATACAGGAAAGACGCTTTGTTCCACGGACTTTGGTGTCTTGAATTTCTGCACCGCGAATTTGCCAGAAGGACCAATCTGACTTTGAGGCAGGCGCGCTACATTCACCCGTGGGAATATGGGGAGATAATGGCGGAGAAGGAAAAATGGTCTTCCGAGCTGAGCCGCCGCTGGGAATACTGCGTGTATTATTCCGAGAGAGGGAAACAGAAAGTTTTGGGAGGCGAGGAAGCGCGCAAGTTCTCGGAAAATTTTCGCTTCGAGGACAGAAAAGTCCGTCCGGTAAAAAAGTTGGAAGGCGACTGCGCCTCGCCGGGCAAGGTGCGCGGAGTGGTCACGATTATCAATACCCCGGAGGAGAATGGAAAGATTGAAAAAGCCGACATTTTGGTTTCGGCCATGACCAATCCCGACCTGATGCCGGCAATCCGCAAAGCCAAAGCGATTGTCACGGACATGGGTGGACTTACCTGTCATGCGGCGATCGTCTCTCGCGAATTCGGCATTCCCTGCGTGGTGGGGACGAGAATTGCGACCCAGATTCTGAAAGACGGGAGCGTGGTGGAAGTCGACGCTACTCACGGCGTGGTCACGTTGATAAAAAAATGAAAGAATGCCGAAACTGCAAAAATAATTTCGCAGTTGAGGCCGCGGACAGGGAATTTTACGTCCGCATCGGTGTGCCGGAGCCGGCCTTGTGTCCCCAATGCCGTCTCCAGCGCCGCTTGGCTTTCCGGAATGAGAGGGGTTTATACCGGCGCCAGTGCGACCTTTGCCGTAAAGAAATCATCTCTATTTACCAACCCAAAACCGCCTTTCCGGTTTATTGCCCCGAATGCTGGTGGTCGGACAAGTGGGACGCCATTTCTTTCGGGAAAGACTATGACTTGGGCAGAAGTTTTTTTGAACAGTATCGCGCTCTTTCCGACGCCGTGCCTCATCTTGGCATGCCCAGCCCGTCAAACAATTACAACAGCGAATACACCAGCTGGCTTGATGAATCCAAAAATTGCTATTTGGTTTTTGGCTCTTCCAAATGCGAGGACGTGTCCTACGCGGAACTTCTTTACAATTGTAAAAACTCTTTGGATTCGACCAACTGCAACGGCATCGAGCTTTCTTACGGCTGCGTGAATTCAAAAAACTGCTATCGGACCGTCTGGGGAGTAAATTCGGTGAGTTGCAACGACTGCTTTTTTTGTTTTGACTGTCGGTCCTCGAACAATTGCTTCCTGTCTTACAATCTCCGGCATAAAAGTTACTGCATTTTAAATCAGCAGTATTCTCCGGAAGAATGGAAAAAGCGCGTCTCGGAAATTGTCGGCTCTCACAAAAAAATGGCCGAAGCGCTGAAAGAATTCACACAGCTCATCGGAGAAAAGGCCCTGCACCGCTTCGCGAATTTCGTGCAGTGCGTTAATTCGACCGGCAACGATCTGATTGAAACCAAAAACGCCCGTTATTGTTTCGATTCGAGCAAACTGGAAGAATGCAGGTATGTTGCCTACGGCGACAAAATCAAGGATTGCATGGATTGTTATGCCACGGTGGAGAAATCGGAGCTTTGCTATGAAAACTTCAGCACGCGCGTTACAGCCCGTTCCAGTTTCGTGATCGGCGGCTGGGACAGCAATTTTGACGTCGCTTATTCGCAGTTTGTGATTGGATCTCAGAATCTTTTCGGATGCATGGCGCTTCGCAGCAAATCCTTTTGCATTCTAAATAGGCAATATCAGAAAAAAGAATACGAGGAACTGGTGAGAAAAATCGTTGAGGGCATGAAGAAGACGGGAGAATACGGAGAGTTTTTCCCGATGTCCCTTTCACCGTTCGGATATAACGAAACTTTGGCCAATGATTACTTTCCGATGAAGAAGGAAGAAGTTCTGGCGAAGGGCTGGCCGTGGCAGGAGGAACGGGGCGGCATTTTTGGAAAAGAAACCCTGAAAACCGGCGAAATTCCTGATAATATCGGAGAAGTGGGGGATTCGATTCTCAAAGAAATCCTCGCCTGCGAGCTCTGCGGCAAAAATTATCGTATTATAGAAAGTGAACTCGGATTTTATAAAAAGCTCTCTTTGCCGATTCCCCGAAAGTGCCACGATTGCCGTTACTACGAACGGCTTGCCTTTAGAAATCCCAGGAGGCTCTGGCAACGAGGCTGTCAATGCAAAGGAAGCGTTTCTGAAGGCGGAACGCATAAGAATAACGCTCCTCACCCTCACCATGCCGCTGAACCGTGCCCCAATGGGTTTGAGACCACTTACTCGCCGGAGAGGTCTGAGGTAGTGTATTGCGAAGAGTGTTATTTGCGAGAAGTTGCATGAATTCGGAGAAAAGAATCTGTCAAAACTGTCCCGTAAAATCACGAATGATAATGAGTAGATTTTGCGAGGACCCCGTTATTTCGAGCTTGGCGAGGAATTTTTCGGGGCTACCTTTGGTGATTAACGGGATAAACCAACAAAATGGAAACTAGGACTTGTCAGAATTGTCATAATGAATTTGCGATAGAACCCGAAGATTTTAAATTTTATGACAAGATCAAAGTTCCTCCGCCCACCCGGTGTCCTTCCTGCCGGGTTCAGCGCCGCCTATTGCTTCGAAACGAGCGCAGGTTATACCGTCGCGGCTGCGATCTTTGCAAAACAAGCATCATCAGCATGTACGCGAAGGACAAACCCTTCCCGGTTTATTGTTACTCGTGCTGGTGGGGGGACGGCTGGAACGCTTTGGATTTTGCCGAGGAGCTCGATTTAAAACGGCCCTTTCTTGAACAATACAAAATTCTTCAGAATAAAGTCCCGCGCCTGGCTCTTTTCAACATCAATGCGATAAACAGCGAATACAACAATTATGCGCTCGACAATAAGGACTCTTATATGAATTTCCGGGTTGTCGGGTCGGAACGGGCTTTTTACAACTATTATTGCCTGGCGGGAGTTGATTGCGTCAATTCCGCTTATGTGCATAAAGGCGAGCTTTTAAGCGGTTGCTTTGATGTGCGCGGTTGTTATAACTGCCGCTTCTTGGTGGATTCGGAAAATTGCGTGGATTCGGCTTATTCTTACGATTTAAAAAATTGTTCCAATTGTCTGTTTTCCTGGAATTTACGGAGCAAAAACTATCATGTCAGGAACAAGCCGGTTTCGCCGGAGGAATTTAAAAGAATTTGGGCCGAAACCGTGAGCGGCTCGCGCATAAAAGCCCGGCACGCGAAAGAAACTTTTGAAAAATTATATCGGGAGAAAGCGCTCCACCGCTGCAACAAAATCATCAAATCGGTGAATTCCCAAGGAGCCAACCTGGTGAATTGTAAAAACGCATTTGAAGTCTATTACGGCACCGATTCCGAAAATGTGCGCTACGGAGACGACGTTGAAAAAACGCGAGACAGCATGGATGTCAAGGGCCCGATGGAGAGCGAGCTTGCCTACGAATGCTGTTCGATCGACCACGGCTGCGCGCGGATTTATTTTTCCGATTTCTGCCAGCGGGGATGCGTGGATGCGTATTATTCCAGCTTCTGCATCAATTCCCAAAATCTGTTCGGCTGTATCAGTCTTCAAAACGCCAAGAATTGTATTTTGAACAGGCAGTATTCTCCCGCTGAATACGGAGAACTTAAAAATAAACTGATTGGAGAGATGACCCGGAGGGGGGAGTTTGGCGAAAACCTCGGAGGGATGGCGAGCCCCTTCGCTTATAACGAAACGGTGGCCATGGAACATTTTCCTTTGTCAAAAGAGGATGCCCTGTCGAAAGGTTATCTTTGGCAGGATGATCCCGGCGGCACCTACGGCAAAGAAACTGTATTACAGGAAGACATATCCGATGAAATCGCCAATGTGCCCGACGCCGTTGTCAAGGAAATTTTGGTTTGTGAGAAATGCAATCGGAACTATCCGGTTGCCCAAGGCGCACTTCTGCTTTATCGTCGTTTGTCCGTCCCGCTCCCGGAGAAATGTCCCAGCTGCCGCTATGAGGAACTGCTTCGTTTCCGCCTGCCCCGAAAACTTTGGAACCGCCCGTGCATGTGTGAAATCAAGAATCACGACCGGCATCAAGGCAAGCGCTGTCCCAACGAATTTGAAACTTCTTACTCGCCAGGTCGTCCGGAAATAGTGTATTGTGAGGAGTGTTATTTGAGGGAGGTAGTCTAGACATCCGGCGATGTATAAATTCGTAAAACTTTTCAAAGAGATAACCAAGCGCGATGTGGCTGTTGTCGGGGGAAAGGGGGCTTCGCTGGGGGAGATGACACAGACCGGGATCCCGGTGCCGCCCGGTTTTGTCGTTGCGGCCCAGGCCTTTGAGCGGTTTTTGGACGAGGCGGACTTGAAACAGGAAATCGAGGCGCAGTTGGACAAAGTTAATTATAACGATACTTCTTCGGTGGAGCGCGCCTCCGGGGCCATCCGGGATTTGATTGGCGACGCGCGTTTTCCGAAAGACATCGAGTCCGAGGTTTTAGACGCTTTCAAAAAACTTGGCGCAAAATTCGTAGCGGTTCGCTCCTCGGCCACGGCGGAAGATTCCTCAATTGCCAGCTGGGCGGGGGAGCTGGAAAGCTACCTGAATACGACGGAGAAAACTCTTCTGGGCAACGTTAAAAAATGCTGGTCTTCTTTGTTCACTCCACGGGCCATTGTCTATCGCAACGAAAAAGGGCTTCGCAATACCCATGTTTCGGTCGCGGTCGTGGTTCAAAAAATGGTGCAGTCGGAGGTGGCCGGCATAACTTTCACAGTTCATCCCGTGACGAAAGACAAGTATCAAATGATCATCGAGGCCTGCTGGGGTTTGGGCGAATTCATTGTCGGCGGCATCGTAACTCCGGATTCCTATGTTCTCGACAAGCGCGACCGGACACTTCTGGATATAAACGTCTGTGAGCAGAAGGAGATGCTTGCACGCGGCCCTTCCGGAAATAAAAAAGTAGCCGTGCCAGCCAATAAAAAAGCGAAGCAGAAGCTCGACGGAAAGCAAATCCGCGAAATTGCCGAGCTTTGCCTTAAAATCGAGAAACATTACGGCTTCCCGTGCGATATCGAATGGGGATTTGAATCTGGCAAGTTTTATATCGTACAATCAAGACCAATTACCACTCTCTGATTTTGCATGGCCCAAAGCATTCAGTGGATTGAAGTAGCGAGGCGCGGGAAAGCGCATGCTCTTTTGTTTATTGATTCGGTGACGGAGCTCTATCGGCAGGGGTATTTTGCCAAAGCGCACGGCATCTCCTGGAACCCCCGCCACTATCGTCAGTTTAACAACGGGCGCTCTTTCAGCGTGGAAGACGGGACAAAGTATCTTGGCATTTTGGAAAATTACGTGCACAAAACTCCGGAGCGGCTTTTCCGGGCAGGGAAAGATTACGAACAAAGAATTATGGCTTTGCGCGCTTTCACGGACCAGAACAAAAAAATCAATTTTTCTAAAGCGTCTAATCGGCTTCTGCTCCAAACTTTTCAGAAGTGGTTTGAACTGACGTTGCGGCTCTGGGTTTACGGGTATCATTACATTTTTTTGAATAAATTTTTGCCGGATGAGATAACCGCGGCGGTTGCCTTACGGG
>CAZPXU010000015.1:0-1277 GCA_964590055.1 uncultured Candidatus Saccharibacteria bacterium
CTTTTTTAATGAATTGGGAGATAATCCGGGGCGTTTCGGTAACCTCGCCGTATCCCGCGGCCACGCCCACTTCCCCTTCCAGCTTGGGGATGTCTTTCAAACCGAGCGCCTCAAAAACCCGCTTCAGCAAAGTTTTCTTCGCGACTTTGTATTTAATCTCGTTTTTCCGAAACTCTCCCCGCAGTTTTCTTTCCTTCGCCACCAAAAGCCCGTGAAAATTCACGAACACCAAAATACTCGCCTTCTCAAAAAGCTTTTTCAACTCCTCTACGATTGATTCTTTTTTCGCCTTGGTCTGGGGCATAAAAATATACGCCGAAGAGGCGTATTAGCGCCTGGGAAGGTCTTATGGTATTTCTGCCTCCCGTCTGCGGCTTTACTAAAAGATAGCAAGATGTTAAATTGTTGTCAAATGAACAAAGGAGGCAGGATATGGCTCAAACAAATGACGATCCTTACAAAGCTATCCAGGAAAAATTAGAAAGTTGTCCTAGCGAGAAAAAAGCGCGCGTAGCCTGGCTACGAAATCTGGCAAACGAGTTAGAAATACCAAATGATCTTCGGACAAATGCCTCAGAATTACGCAGCATTATTCAAAAATACTTGGGCGTTAAGATAAGGGGGTTAAAACCGGGAATGAACGGGACTTATGGTGGAAATACCGCCACCATCATAAAAATCAACAGGGATTGTTCGGTTGTCATCAGGACGCCAAGCGGAGCAAAAAAGACCATCTACTCATACAACTTCATAACGGGCGGGAGCTAATCACTCTCGCCCTTATCATTTACAAAACCAAAAACGCGGCATTAATAAATTGTAGGCAAGGTTTATCTGCCTCGATATATCGAGGCACTTTATCCGCTGCCTTTGATTATTCCCTATCTAGAAGTTTGAGAGTCCGCGCCCAGCGGCCTTTGCCCCGGGGCGGCAGGCCGAAACGTGAAAGCCTCTCTAGCTCCTCCCAAAACTTCTTTCTGGCTTCACGTCTTTTTACATCCTTCAAGAGAAATATAAACGGCCTCGTTTTAAGCGATCCCCAAAACCTCAGAGAAGTCGAAGAACTTATTTTTAAAGTTTTTTCCACAATTTTAAAAGAATATCCTTTCTTTAGCATTAAAATTATTGCGAGGCGTTTCGCCAACATCACCCGCTCTGTCGGTGTCAATAATTCTCTCAAAAATCCTTTGATTTCTTCCTTTGATTTAAGCTCGGCAACTGCATTAATAAATTCATTAGTCATCTGTTCAAAGACATCTTTCTTTACTCTTTTTGAA
>CAZPXU010000015.1:1287-11396 GCA_964590055.1 uncultured Candidatus Saccharibacteria bacterium
GATTCTTCTGCAACCACAAATGTTTGAGTGAAGACTGAGGAAACAAGAATTACTGTTATAAACAGTGCTAATTTCAATGGAAGCCCTATATGTTATTCTTAGATAAAGTTGATCAAAGACATCTTTCTTTACTCTTTTTGAAGATAAATGAGGCATAGTTGTATTTTATCATACTACCTCGATATATCGAGGTAGAACATACTATTACACATAGTACGACTACTTATGAGATTAGGAACGCCGAAGCGATGATGGCGGCGGTTTCGGAACGGAGGTTTAATTTGCCGAGCGAGACCGCTTTGAAACCGCATTCTTTGGCTTCCTCAATTTCCTCCGGCGCAAAGCCCCCTTCTGGGCCGATGAACAGCGCCATTTTGGGTTCTTTCAAGGTCTCGGAGATATGTTTTTTGGAATTGGGGTCGGCGATAACGCCCGCAAGGCGTTCTTTTTGGACAAACTCCAAAGCGCCCTTAAAATCCATAATTTCGTGGATTTGCGGCAAAGCCGTGCGGCCGGATTGCTCGGCGGCCTCGCGGATGATTTTCTCGGCCCGTTCTTTATTGAAATCCTTTTTCACGGAGCGCGCCGAGAGCACTGGGAAAAATCCGGCCGCGCCCGCTTCCGTTCCCTTCTGGAACACCCACTCCATCTTGTCTTTTTTCAAAAGGGACTGGAAGAGAAAAATTTTACGCTCCGGCTCGCGCCGGTTCAAAACTTTCTCCAAAATCTTCGCGCCCGAACCGTCAAACTCCGAGATAAAATCATATCCGGAGCCGTCAAAAAGGATGAAACGCTCTCCCTTCTGAAAATGCAAAACATTTTTAAGTTGGCGCAAAATATCCCGGTCTGCTTCCAATTTTTCAGAGAAAAAGCGATGCATCATTGTGCGTCGACAATGATAACAAATTCGCCTCTTTCACGCTCGCCCTGAAAATACGGCAGGGCTTCGGAAAGCCCGCCGCGAAAGATTTCCTCATGAACCTTGGTAAGCTCCCGCCCGACATTTACCCGCCGCTCCCCGGCGGCGCTTTCAAGCTCTTTCAAAGTTTTCAAAATCCGGTGCGGAGACTCAAAAAGAATCACCGGAACGCCGTTTGTGGCTACTCGCTTAAAAAATTTATTCCGACCCTTCTTGGAGGGCGGGAAACCCATAAATAGGAACTCCGACAAAGCGATGTCGCTCGCAGAGATAATCGCGGAGAGTGCGGACGGTCCGGGAATGGGAGTAATATTGAAACCGGCCCGGAATAAATCGCGAACCAACCGCAAGCCCGGGTCGGAGATGGCGGGTGTCCCGGCGTCCGTAACCAGAGCGATCTCTTTAAAACGTTCGTAGTTCCGCCCGGAAAGATATCTTAAAACCGGCTTATGAATGCCGTAATGCGTCAAAAGTTTTTTGGTAACGCGCGTGTCTTCCGCCAAAATCACATCAACCGATTTCAAAATCTCCAGCGCCCGCAGAGTGATGTCTTTCAGATTCCCGATGGGAGTGGCGACAATATAAAGGTTCCCCATGTTATCCAGACTTTATTCCCAATTGGGTAAGTTAAAAGCTGATGGACAGATGTCGTTCAAAGGGCACAAGGAGCACTTAGGTTTTTTGGCATCGCAAATGTTACGCCCGTGCTCGATTATTTTATAGGTAAGGTCAAACCAGCGAGCTCGCGGGAAAAGCTCCATCAGCTCGCGCTCGATTTTCACGGGGTCGGAAAACTTGGTAAGCCCCAAACGCTGAGAAATTCTCATCACGTGCGTATCCACTGCGATTCCCTCCACTACTCCGTAAGCGTTCCCCAAAATCACGTTGGCCGATTTTCTGGCCACGCCGGGCAAGGTCAGCATCTCGGCCATGGTCCGCGGCAGCCTTCCTTTATATTTGGAGCCAATGATTTTGCAGGCGGCGATGATATTTCGCGCTTTCATCCGGTAAAATCCGGTCGGCCGGATTTCCCGCTCAAAAACGGAGAGGTTCGCTTTGGCAAAATCTTTCGCGGTTTTATATTTCTTGAACAAAACAGCCGTCACCTCGTTCACTTTTTTATCCGTGCACTGCGCCGACAAAATCACCGCTACCATCAACTGCACGGGATTGGAATACTTAAGAGCAATTCTCGCGCCCGTAAAACGTTTCGAGAGGCGCTGTAAAATCTCGGCGGCGCGCTGGTTTTTCTGCTCCGGGCTTTGGGCCGCCGAATCTTTTTTCGTAAAAAGTTTTCTTGGCTTCATTTTGGGCGTTAAGCTCGTTTCTTTAAACTCGAGGCCGTAAGTCCGGCAATCAAAATCGCGGCCATGACAATGAAAAGGGTGCCGGGAGGCAGACTAAAAAACTTCTGAATCAGCCAAACGGCCAAGACCGCACCAAGCGCCAGGATAACTGTTAATGCAAAAAATCTCATCTGAATCATGATAACGCCTGCTGGAAGTTGTTTGGTAGGGGCTCGACTTTCAAAAAATTCATCCAACTTTTGGAATTGATTTCCGTGAAATCCGCCGCTTTCTCAATGCGGTACGGCCCGACTTGGGTGCGTCTTAAGTGCGTTAAAATCGCTCCCGTTCCGAGCGCCTCTCCCAAATCGCGCGCGATGGAGCGGATATAGGTCCCGGACGAACAGGCGATATCCAAGGTCAAAATGGGAAATTTGTACCAAACGGTCTCCAACTTTGAAATAACAACTGTCCGCGGCTCGAGTTTGACTTCCCGGCCCGCGCGCGCTTCTTTATAAGCTTTCCGGCCCCGCGACTTCACGGCGGAAAACTGCGGCGGGACCTGCTTCATTTTGCCGCGAAACTTTTCAAGCGCGGATTCAACGTCTTCCCTAAGCGGTATCACAAATTCCCTTGTGGGTGAAACCTCGCCTTCCGCGTCATGGCTGTCCGACTCCAAGCCCAGTCGCAAAGTAGCCCGATACTCCTTCGAAAGTTTTGCAAACAGAAAAGACTTTTTCGTAAAATTTCCCACGAGCAGAATCAAAAGCCCCTCGGCCAGAGGATCCAGCGTGCCGGCATGCCCGATCTGCGAGATCCCCGACATAACGCGCAACTCCTGCACCACGTCGTGGGAGGTCGGGCCGGAAGGCTTGTTTAATAAAATAAAGCCGTCCATGTCAATTCAGCTCGCGTAAGCCCGGGGGTTGGCGCCAAATTGAGCTTTAGGTGGGCAGATGCGCGTGGGGGGTGCGAAAACCGATGAAAGCTATCACCAAAGTCGTCAGCATGGCTATCAAAAGAATGTTTTCAACCTTAATGTCCTCCCGCGCCCAGATGGCGATGGCCGAACCCAGCCAGACCCCTATGATGGAAATCGCAACCCAAGGATATTTCATTTACCCTCCAAACTTTTCGTTAAATTTATAATTTTTTATAACCATTTTGGTCAATAACGAGGCACTGCCTTTAGAACTGGCCGCCTTCGAAAAGTTAGGCGGGTGAATCACTCGAATGTTTCCATTATACCCTGCACGCGTTCGAGTATCAACTCGCGGTCCAACGCCTTCACTTCCTCGTCAAAAGCGCGCAGAATTTCAGACCACTCCGCGTGAATGCCCGGGGCCATGTAAAAAGGGACTTCCTCGTCTTGTCTTTCCAGAGCTTCAAATCTTTCCTGGTATGTTTTGAAAAATTCGTTGACCGCTTGAGGAATATTGAAATCGGGCGCAAGTTCCAGAATGGTTACGTCTATGGACAAAAAAGTGCGGGCGTAATAAACCGCCGCCACCGGCATCTTTATCCCCGAACGCTCGGCGAGATCGAACAACTCCATGAATTTGTGCATCGGACTTTTGTCGTGCAGCGGCCCGCCATGGTTTGAGGCTTCGTGCCAGCGGGTCAGGAGATCCTTGAGCCCTTCTTTAAGTTTTCGCAGAAAGACGGTTTTCATGAATCTAATTCGCATCCAGTGCTGGGGATAACTTTGCTTGGCCTCGTTCAATATCTCGAGAAGCGGGGTGCGGACGAGTTCCAGAAAAGTCTTTATGGTACCGTCTATATCTTCTTCCACCACCGCTTTGACAAAACGGGCCATCTTCTTGCGATCCGAGACTTTCACTTCCAGCGCGATTCCGGCGTCAATGAATCCGACGCCGCCCGAGGGAAGAACCAAAATGTTGGCGGGATGCGGGTCGGCATGGAAAAAGCCGTCAAAAAGGTAGGAATAAAGTTCGAATACAATAACCTCCTTGAAAAATTGGCGGGGATTGGGCGGCGGAACGTGTTCCAGATAAAAAGATTACAGGGTGCGCCCCTCAATAAACTCCATCGCCAACACCCGGCGCGTGGTGTATTTTAGAAAAGTTTTGGGAAGTTTTATGGGCAACTTATTTCTCAAAACCTGCTCGCGAAGCCGCTCCAAATGCTCGGCTTCCCGAACATAATCGAGCTCGCGCTCCGTCCAATTGATAAATTCCCTAATCACTCTGACCGGATCAACCGTGTTCACGATTCCGGAGCGTTTGATCGCCCAGCCCAAAAACGAGAAAAAACGGGCGTCCGCCAAAAAATCCTCGGCGGCGAAAGGGCGTTGAATCTTCAGCGCTACCCGCTCCCCTTCCGGAAGCCAGGCCTCATGAACTTGCCCGAAAGAAGCCGAGGCCAGGGGAACCCTCTCAAACTTCTTAAAAATTTCTTCCGGTTTCTTCCCGTATTCTTTCAAAAAAATCCCGTCCAAAAGAGCGGGATCAATCGGCGGCACCTCGTCCAAAAGACCTAAAAATTCCTTGCAGTATTCTTCCGGAAAAAAATCCGGGCGCACGGAGGCAAGCTGACCGAATTTTAAAAAACTCCCCCCAAGTTCTTCCAAAACCTGTCGCAGTTCTTTGGGAGAAATAAAAGCGGGAGTCCCTCCAAAAAATTTTTCTTTTAAAAACTCCGCACCGTAGTCAACTACGACTCCGAGAACAATAAGATAGCGCTTCGCGGCGCGAAAAAATCTGGTCATGTGTCAAGTCAGGACATGCGGGGCGTCCGGAAACCCAAGAAGGCCAAAACAATCGTCCCGAAAGCCGCTATGGAAAAAACGTACTCGGGGCTGGATTGGGGACGTTCCGCTATAACCCATGCCGAAAGAAGCCAGATGGCCACAATCGCGATTGAAATCCACGCGTATCTCATGTGCTTATTATACCAGATTCTCCCGAAAAAATAAAGATGCTATGCCGAGCGGCGCACGGCTTGGCAAACGGCTTTCATCACGCGCTTATCAAACATTCCCGGGATGATATTGTTCCTGTCGGGTTTTTTAACAAGCCCGGCGAGAGCCGAGGCGGCCCGTATTTTCATCTCGTCGCTTACGCGCTTGGCTCGGGCATCCAAAAGCCCCCGAAAAACCCCGGGGAAGACGAGGGAATTGTTTATTTGGTTCGGAAAATCGGAACGTCCGGTCGCGACAATCCTCGCACCGGCTTTCTTGGCAAGACGCGGGTCGATCTCCGGCGTCGGATTTGCCATCGCGAAAACAATGGGGTCCTGCCCCATCTCACGCACCATCTCCCTGGAAAGAATATTGCCTTTGGAAACCCCGATGAAAACGTCCGCCCCGCGTATAACCTCTCCCAAATTTCCCCGCTCGCGTTTTCGGTTCGTGCGGCGCGAAAGCTCTTTCTTATGTCCGTCCAGCCGCGAGCGGCCCCGGTAAATCGCGCCTTTGCTGTCGAGCATCACGATATTTCTTGCCCCGTATTTCAAAAGGAGCTTGGCCGTCGCCGCGCCCGCCGCGCCCGCGCCCGAAATAACTATTTTCACGCGCGAGACATTCTTGCCAACCACTTTCAGCGCATTGATGAGACCGGCCAGGATCGCAATGGCGCTCCCGTGCTGGTCGTCGTGAAAAACCGGAATGTCCAGAATTTTTCGAAGCCGCTCCTCTATTTCAAAACAGCGCGGGGCGGAAATGTCTTCCAGATTGATTCCGCCGAAAAGCGGAGCGATGTTTTTTACGGTCTGGACGATTTCGTCAACATCCTGCGTCGCCAAAGCGATGGGCCAGGCGGTAATCCCGGCAAAAGTTTTAAAAATGAGACATTTCCCTTCCATCACCGGCAAAGCGGCCTCCGGCCCGATATTTCCCAATCCTAAAACCGCCGAGCCGTCCGTGACCACCGCCACGGCGTTTGATTTGATGGTGTAGTCAAAAACCTTTTTCCTGTTTTTCGCGATGGCAAGCGAAACCGCCGCCACTCCCGGAGTGTAAGCGAGATTCAAATCCTTTCTTGATTCAAGCGGCACCTTGCCGACAAGATCAATCTTCCCGCGCGCTCGGCGATGAAGTTCCAAAGCTTTTTTATCTAAATCGGACATAGATGAATAATATCATTAAAAAACCGGCTGGCCGTTTTCAAAACGCCGGGGCTGCTCATTTAAAATGCTCCGGGAAAGCGCGGCATTGTAAGCATAGCGGCTCCCGTCCCACGAAAACGCCTCGACTTCCCAGTTCCAACCTCCGTCCGCTCCTTCCTCGCCCACTATCTGGGCGAGCGCTCGCGGCTCGGTCTCAAAAATTTTAAAAACGCTCGCGTGTTTGGCCGAAGCGCCGTCCCTGAAAATCGCCGGGCGCGAAGTACCGTCCGCCTCTTGCAAAATAACCCATTCCAGTTTTCCGTTTTGTAAAGTCAAAACGCCGAAAGAATCGGTATTGGCGCCGTAGTCTTTCAGGTCCAAAATTATCTCTCCCGAGCCGTCTTGGTTCAAGTCCAGAGTCTCGAAAACTTCCGGCGTGTCCTCGCTTGTGAACTCGGACTCCGGGGAATCCTCGGGCACGGAAAAATCAAAAACCTCGGAAAGCTTCCGGTCGGTGTCGGCGGCGTCCACTAAAATTGCTCTCGGCCCGTCCTCGCCCAAGCTTGTAACCAAAAGCTCTTTTTTGCCGTCCTGATTCAAGTCCAACTCTTTTTGGACGAGTTTTTTCAAGGGAAACCCGGCCGGCAAAGCGGGCGGCTCTGCGGGCAATTCCCTGATTATCTTCACTTCCGGCGGGTTTCGCGAATAATTCCGCGCGTAATTCAAAACTTTTGAAAAATAAGGCAGGATTTCTGATTGGTATTTCCAAAAGCCCCAACCCAAAAGGACCAGAATTGCAACGTAAAACATAAGCTTGAATCCAGACTTGCGCCGCGCCATCACTTAATATTGTAGCGCGTTTCCAATTTTTATTGACAACTCCATAGCCCCAACGTAAGTTATCAGTAGCAGGTCTATAAAAAAGTCTGTAAGAGCTTCCTGTAATACGTCAGCCCTGTGCTGACAGGGAAGACCCCTTGGGATATCCCATGCAGGGTTTGCTAACGCTGGCGTCAGATGGGTTGGTTGTGAAAAGCGACGGCACCCTTTTCCGGCCGGTCCCATCTTGATGCATCTTTGTAAGTAAAAGGGGCTCTGGAGGCGCTCAAAAATTTTGCGACCCCGCCCCACTGCGGCTCTTATTCCATACAGACTCTCCGCAAGCAACACCCGGACCTGCCGGGGGCGCTCCAAATCCTCGGGACTTGAGAGAGCGCCCCCAACTTTTTGAACCTTTACAATAAAACCAGAAGAAGGGAGGCGAGATAAATGGCAAAAAATCCAGAGAGCATCGGTTCGCTCTTGGCGAATTTATCGGCAAAAGAGCCTAGAGACTCACTCTTGACGAACTTGTTGGTAAAAATATCCTTGCACGAAACCGCAAAGCTTATCGGCACGGACGAGAGAAGCCTTCTTCGCGCCCTTCGGCTCGCAAAAAGGCCGGACGGGTATAAAAGAAAATACATACCGAAAAAACGCGGCGGGTTCAGGCCCGTTGACGCCCCGCATGACGATTTGAAGTGGGTGCAGAGATGCCTTCACCGAAATTTTTTGCGAAGGCGTCACCATCCGTCGTCAATCTGCCACTCTTTTGTAGGAAAATGCTACGACCCGCAAGCGGAATTCGGCGAAACGTGGAGGGCGGGGCGGAGCATCGTATCGGGAGCTTATGAACATATCTGCCCCGGCGAGTGGCGCCATCCGCGCTCTCTCTTCAGCGTGGATATGAAGGACGCCTTCCCTTCCGTCACCGAAAAACGCGTCTCGGCCATCTACAAAGAGCTCTCCGGAAACGAGCTGGTGGCTAAAGTGTTGACCAACCTTTCCGTTCTGAACAATTCCCTGCCGCAAGGAGCGCCAACTTCGCCAACTCTCTTCAACCTGGCCTGCCGGGAGCTGGATGCAAACCTGGCCGAAGAGTTCGGCTTGGACGGGCGCTTCGTGATAACCCGATATGCGGACGATGTCACCATCACTTCCGTGGAGCGGGAGATAAAAACCGCGGACAGAGAACGCCTGGTGAAAGTTGTCGAAGGGCACGGTTTCAAGGTCAACCGGGAAAAGGACTGCTACTGGCAGGACTGGCGTCATGTCCTGCGGGTTACGGGAATAAATCTCGACCCAGAAAAGCGGAGGTTGTTTCTCCCCCGCTCCGAACTCGACCGTCTGCGACTTTTGGCTTTTCACTCCCTCCGGGTTTTAGAAAATGAAAGCGCGGCCTGGCTGGAAAGTAAATCGCGGTTTGATGTGCCGGATTTCCTTAGATCCCTGGACAAACGAGCCACAATGGCCTTCGGGCGGCTGGGCGGAATCGTCGGTTTCTGCTCAATGGTCTATGACGAACAGGAGTGGCCATCGCGCCTTTTCGGCTGGCATCCGGCATTGGCGGAATGGAGCAAGGATGATTTTCATACCCTGCTTCAGATTATCAAAGAGGGGGAGCTGGCGAATCCGGATTCGGATTTGTTTGACTTCTCGCCCTAACCCGCCGGTTTCCTTATCCAAGGGAGCCGGCGGACTTTTTTTTAACGCTTGACAAAATCAAACGCCTTTCTACAATTAAATAACGGACGGAATCCCGCCATTGGCGGGATGCTCCAATTTATTAATTGCTAACGCTCCTATAAATTTGGCACAAGTGGACAAAAAATTTCCGCATTTCTCGCTCGAGACTTACGACCCCAAAAAAGACGAGGTGGAAAAAACCACCAATGCTGATTTTGGCGGCAAGTGGCTGGTATTGTTTTTCTATCCGGCGGATTTCACTTTTGTCTGCCCTACGGAACTTTTGGATATGAATCGCCGCGAAGAGGATTTCAATAAATTAAAAGCCGAAGTGGTCGCGGTCTCCACGGACACGGTTTTCACGCATAAGGCCTGGATTGAGATGGAAGAGCTTTTGAAAGGATTTAAATATTTAATGGCCGCCGACCATAACGGAAAGTTTTCACGGGAACTCGGAATTTACGACGAGGAGCTCGGCATGGCCCAGCGGGCCTCGTTCATCATTGACCCCGACGGAATTTTGCGCGCCTCTTACATCGTAGCCGACCCCATCGGCCGGAACGCCGGAGAAATAGTCCGAATGCTCAAAGCCCTCAAGTTCGTCCGTGAAAATCCAGGCAAAGTCTGCCCGGCTTCCTGGGACGAGGGCGAAGCCACTCTCTCCCCTTCCATCAAAAAAGCCGGAAAGGTTTATAAAGAGCTCAAAAAATAAACAAGACTGAAACCGCGCGGTTTCAGTCTTGCCTTTGCCCCTCAGGGAAATCCGAAAGGTTAAAGACCATCTGCCTCTTTGATAGCAGCCGCCACTTCGTTTTCCGGCGCTTCATCCGTACTCCTGCCGCCGTAAACCTTCTCCTGCTCCATAACTCTCTGATGTCCGTAACCTTCCGTGAAAGGAGACGCCGTGCGGCCGATAGATTCCTCCGCTATTTTCCAGACGAGGTAAACGCCCTCCTCTGGAATTTTCATAAACTCCTTGATCTGCCGCAACATCGAGAAGAACTGGGCGTTAACTTTGGAGTCCGATGCGACTTCTACGTCTTCCATCGCTTCGTCAATCCCCTTCTCACGGAGAGTCGGCAGCGTCATTAAAGCTAGGATGACCAACCTTCTAAAAAAGTCATAGTAGTCACCCTCGGCTTCGTCTTCCTGGCTTGCCAGCTTCTCCGCTTCACGGAAAAGCTTTTTCAAAAACGTGTCCTGCTGAAGCTCTCTCAATTCCCATCTTTCCATATATAGCCCTCCTTAATCACCAACACCTGATACAACAGAATAATAGCAGGGCGGGAATTGAAAGTCAAATCCTTTGACACCAAGCCGGAGCTTGGCGCCGG
>CAZPXU010000016.1:0-5936 GCA_964590055.1 uncultured Candidatus Saccharibacteria bacterium
GGAAAAAAATAAGATGGACTTTCCCCCTCTGCCGGGGCCCGGGTGCGAATGGTGCCCGTACCGTTCCATCTGCCCGATGTGGAAGCATTTGTACCAGAAAGACAAAACGCCCTCGGACGAGGAGATAAAGGCGGTCATTCGGGAATATTTCTCGCTCAAAGACGAAATTGACGACAGAGACGACAAAATAAAACCTCTCCAGCAGAAGATCCACCAGTATTTAAACGAGAAAGGTTTTGAGCGGGTTTTCGGCGAGGAGGGCTACATCACCCGCAAAATCACCGAGCGTCCGGTTTATGACAAAGAGCTTTTGAAAAAAGCGATTAAAGAAAAGAAAAAAACGACCCTGCTCTCGATCCGCCGGAAGAAAATCGAAGCAGAGGAGGAAGACTGATTTTTTAAAAAACAAAGGCGCGCCGTGATTTTGTGAATTTTTGTTCACTTGGCGCGCCTTCGGGTTCGCTGTCGCATTTTCGCTAAGCGTCCATTGCCGCTCTGAGACGTCGCGGAAGGTAAGTTTTCACCCATTCAGCCGCATCCGGCATGAGAACGGTTATGAAATCGCGGGTGGGCTCGACCACGATTCCGCAATTCGAGCAACTTCCTCTCGGGACCCGTCCTTTGTCGGCGGGGTCCGCTCCGTTTTCCGCCGTATCCAGGGGATGCGCGGCCGGGGGCGCGTATTTCCCGCCGGGGAGCACGTCTCCCAGGTAGATCCTGGGGAAGCGGATTTGCCCTCCGCACCTGAAGATGCAGTGGATGGTGGCAAGAACATAAACCTTGTCGGCTTCGCTGATGGCCTTGAGCCCCGGCGTCACCTTGAAAGAGCGAGCGAATAATCTTTGCAGGCTTTGCATACGACACCCCTTTCCGGCTGTTTTAGCCAAGCTCCATGTTACCACCCCTGCCGTTTTTTGCAATGGTCGGAATTTATAGCCCTTCGCAGTTGGCGGCCGGGCGATATCCGGCTTTTTGAGCCTGGTCGCGCGAGGCGAAAAAGATTTTGTTTTCTTCTTTAATCCTTTGCGCTCCGGAGCACCACGGAAAATGGTAAACCTGCCCGTTTTTGGAGCCTACCAGAAGTTTTTCTTTCGCGGTGTTGTTCTCCGCTGTGGGGACGGTTGCTCTTTGACCGGAAGAAATCACGCTTGCTTCTTGGGCGGGAGCTTGAATCCGGATGGGAAATTTATTTTCTTTTGAGGCGGAAAGGCGTCCTAGTCCGAACCCGATTAACGCAACCAGCACAATGGTAATTGCAATGATAACCTCGCCTTCTTTGGGCGCGAACCAGGATTTGACTTTTATGAGATAATCTTTTAACATGGTTTTATTATAACGTAATCCCGCCTGCGGCGGGATGCTCATAATTTCAGCGAAAATTTTTTCGCTGAAGCTCAAAATTTTCGGAAATTATGGCACATACCAAAGCGACCGGGTCAACTTCAAACCTCCGCGACTCCCAGCCCAAATATCTGGGGGTTAAGCTGTTTGCGGGCGAGAAAGCGAAAGCCGGTTCTGTCATTATCCGCCAGCGCGGCACCAAATTTTTTCCCGGAGCGAACGTGCGGTTGGGGAAAGACCACACCATTTACGCCGTTCGGGAAGGGATCGTCGGTTTTTCCCAGCGCCGCCGCGAGCGTTTTGACGGCCGGGCGCGGCGGGTAAACATAGTGAGCGTCGCTCCCGCCTAGCTTTTGGGCTTGATTTCAACCTTCACCTTAACTCCCTCCCGGAAGGGAGTTTTGATTTCGACTTCAAAAATGCCCGCCGTTTTCAGGGGCTTTGGCATCAAAATCCACTCTTTGCGAATGGTTTTGAATCCGAGCTCTCCCAGTTTTTCCGCGAGGTCCTTTTCCCCGATTCCCTGGTAAAGATGGCCTTCCGGACTTGTTTTCAATTCGAAAGTTATTTGCGTCTGGGCGAGTTTTTCGAGCGCCGCGAGCGTTTCGGATTTCAGTTTTAAAGATTCCTCCTCGCGTTCCCGTCTTTTTGATTCCAGCTCCTTTATTTTCTTGGGGGTAGCCAGGTCTGCCAAGCCGCGCGGCATTAAAAAATTCCTGAAGTAACCCTCTTTTACCTCTTTTATCTCCCCCGCCCCGCCCAACTCGGGGATGTTTTTCAGAAGAATGACCTTAGCCACGGTTTATTGAGGCAGATTTTTTATAATTTCAAGCGCACGCTCCAGCTGGACGTCCCGTCCCTTGGCCTCGTCTTCTTCGCTCGCCTTGATTTCTACGTCCGGGGCGAGGCCGCTTTGGGAAATGTCGCGGCCGCCCGGCGTAAGCCAGCGGGCAATCGTGATTTTGAGCGAAGTGTCGTCCGTCACTTCAATGACCTCCTGGACCGAACCCTTGCCGAAAGTTTTTTCTCCCACCAACTTGGCCTTTTGGTGATCTTTAAGCGCTCCGGCCAATATTTCCGAAGCCGAAGCCGACCCTTTGTTTACCAAAATTACGAGCGGCAGTTTGTCAAAAGGGTTGTAGCCCCGGGAGCGATAAAGCTGTTCCTCGCCGGACTTGAATTTCTCCCGTACCACCACTTCTCCGGTGTCCAAAAACCAGGAGGCGATGTCAACCGAGGCCTCCAGGAACCCTCCGGGGTTGTTTCTCACGTCGATGATCAGTTTATCGGAGCCCGAAAGGACGAATTGCCGCAGGGCTTGCCTGAACTCGTAGGGCGCTTCGGCCGAAAAATTGTAGAGTTTTATCATGAAAACCCCGTCATTTTTCTGTTCCGTGTCGAGAGTCGGGATGCGGATGATGTCGCGGGTGATGGAAATTTCTCTGGGCTTGTCTTTGTTTTCGGAGAGGATCAGAAGTTTGACAACGGTTCCCTTCTCGCCGCGGATCAGGCGGACGGCTTCTTCCGTGGTAAGATCGACGGTGTCTCTTTCGTCTATTTTCAGTATTTTGTCCCCCGCCTTTATCCCGGCCGCAAAGGCGGGAGTCCCTTTCAAGGGCGCGACTACGGTCAGAATTCCTTTACGAACGCCGATTTCCATTCCCACTCCCCCAAAATTTCCCTTGATCTCGGATTCGAAGAGTTTCTTCTCCTCGGGCGGGAAGAAGGTGGTGTAAGGATCGTCCAGGGCCTCAAGCGCTCCCCGGATCGCGCCCCAAACCATTGTTTGCCGGTCCACCCCGTCGGGCGCGGCGTATTTTTCTTCCACAATCCGCCAGGCCTTCCAAAAAGGCCCGAAATCCACCGCAGTGGCCGGAGGGGGTTCCTGGTTTATTACGCCGAGCACCTTTTCGACCTCCGGCCTCTGGTCGTATCCGAAAAAAGCTCCCAAGGCGAAAGTGGCCGCAAGAATCAATATGGCCGCTATAACAAAAAAAATTTTGGATTTGGCCGGTTTTTCCATGGCAGAAGCGGTCTTTCTATATTAAAATAAAACCAACATGATCTCAAGGATTGATTATAAAGGACTTTCCTGGGTGGACGTCAGAAATCCGGCCGCGGAGGACATTGTGCGCCTGACCAAGGAATTCGGATTGAATCCCGACCTCGCGGAGAATTTGATGAAACCGAGTTTCCGTCCGGAGGCCCAAAATTACGGCGGGTATCTTTATTTGGTTTTGCATCTTCCCCTTTTTGACGCCCAAAACCGCTCTCACCTTTCCCGGGAGCTGGATGTCGTGGCGGGCACAAAGTTTCTGCTGACGGTGCATTACGACCAGATTGAGCCGTTGACGGAATTTTTCAAGCTCTGCGACTTGAATATCGCGTTTCGCGAAGACTGCTTCGAAGGCACGGTGGCGAAGCTTTTTCATATGATGTGGCGCGAGTTATACAAAAACCTTTTGGGGGAGCTTGATTACATCCAGCAGAAGGTGAACCGGATTGAAGAGCGGATTTTTTCGGGGCGGGAAAAGGAATTGATTGAGGACATCTCTTTACTGCGGCGCGATATTCTGGATTTCTCGCGCTCGCTTCGCACGCATGATACCGTGCTTGAGTCTTTGCGCGGACCCGGCGGGGCTTTTTTCGGACCGGCCTTTGTCGGCCGTCTGGAGGAGCTCGCTCTGCACTGGCGGCGTATTATGACTCTCATTGACAACAACAAAGACACCCTCGAGACCCTCTATGACACCCATAATTCGCTTCTGACACACCGCTCAAGCGAGGTTATAAAGACTTTCACGATGCTTGCTCTTCTGACCTTCCCTCTCACGCTTATCGCCACGATTTTTTCAATCGACGCCGTCTCCCGCCCCATCATCGGGCGTCCCAATGATTTTTGGGCGGTTATCGGCCTGATGGTTCTGGTGGTGCTGGGGATGCTGGCTTTCTTTAAATACCGCAGGTGGATTTAACGTGCCGCTGAAACTTTTTAATACCCTCACGAAGAAAAAAGAAGTTTTTCGCCCCGCCAGGGGAAAGACGGCGCGTTTTTATGCTTGCGGGCCGACGGTTTATCAAAGAGCGCATCTCGGGAATCTGCGCACTTATGTCCATGAGGACGTTTTGAAACGGGTTCTGATTTTAAACGGATACAAGGTTAAGCATGTGATGAATATAACGGATGTGGGGCATCTGGAGCACGATTCCGACACGGGCGAGGACAAGGTTGAGAAAGAAGCCAGATTGGAGCATAAATCAGCTTGGGAGATCGCCCGCAAATATGAAAAAATCTTTAAGGGCGATTTGAAAAAGCTGAATATTCTGCCTCCCGAGCTTTTTCCGCGTGCGACCGCGCACATCAAGGAGCAGATCGCTTTGATCAGAAAACTTGAGGCCGGAGGTTTCACTTACCGCGCTTCCGGTGGCATTTACTTTGATACCGCGCGTTTCAAGAAATACGGAGTTTTGGCGAAATCCAAGCTCGCCGGTCTTAAGGCCGGAGCGCGCGTGGAGTTTCGCGAGAAAAGAAATCCGACCGATTTCGTTTTGTGGAAATTCTCGCCGACCGCCGGGCCAAAACGGCAGATGGAATGGCCCTCGCCCTGGGGCACGGGATTCCCGGGCTGGCACATTGAATGTTCTGCCATGTCCATTAAATATTTGGGGTTTCCGATTGACGTTCACGCGGGCGGCGTTGATCACGTTCACCCGCACCACACGAACGAAATCGCCCAGTCCGAAGCGGCCTACGGTAAAAAGTTCGCGAACTTCTGGATGCATTCCGAATTTCTTTTGATGCCGGAAGGGCGGATGGGCAAATCGGAAGGCAACGCGATTACCCTTTCAGAGTTGGAGAGAAAAGGTTTTGACCCCCTGGACTTTCGCTATTTAACTCTCACGGCCCACTACCGCTCTCCCCTCTCTTTCAGCTGGAAATCTCTGGAAGCCGCCCGCCAGGCGCGCCTTTCTTTGACGGCTAGGGCGGACGGCAACGAAAGCGGCTCCGGGAGATTCCAAAAAGAATTTCTTTCGAGGGTAAATGATGACCTCGACACTCCCCGGGCTTTGGCACTTTTGCATAAAACCTCCGGTCGGCAAGCGCTTTTGTTCGCCGATTTGGTTTGCGGCTTGAATTTGGGGCGTCGGAAGATTTTTAAAATCCCGGAAGAGATTAAAAAGCTCCTGGCAGAGCGCGAAAGCTTGAGAAGGGAGAAAAAATGGGTTGAGGCCGACCGCATCCGCGCGCGCGCGGCAAAACTGGGTTTTTTGGTTGAGGATACTCCGGAAGGGCCCCGCCTTAGGAAGGCGGCTTAACCACAGGTTATCAAGAAAACTCCTTGAAGGAAGTTTGAGGAGGTCTTATCTTGATGTTATGGCGGCTGGAGAAGAAAGATCGCGAAGTCAGGCTGTCGAATCGCCTTTTGCCGAAGGCCGGATTCGGATTCCGCCCCAGAACCTGGAAGCGGAGGTTTCCACTTTGGGGGCTTTGATGCTCGATCCCGGCGCCGTAATCAAGGTGGTGGATATTTTGCGTCCGGAAGATTTCTACCGGCCCCAACATCAGGCGATTTTCAAAACGATTCTTGAACTTT
>CAZPXU010000016.1:5946-11357 GCA_964590055.1 uncultured Candidatus Saccharibacteria bacterium
CCGCGAACCCGTGGACGTGCTTTCCGTGACGTCGCGCCTTCGTGAGAAAGCGTTGCTGGAATCAATCGGCGGCACCTCCTATCTCACGGACCTGGTAAATGCCGTCCCCACCGCCTCCAACGTGGCACATTACGCGGAGATTGTAAGAAAAAAGAGAATTTTACGCGAATTGATTCAGGCTTCCTCGGAAATCGCCGAACTCGGATATCGCGAAGGCGAGGAGATTGACCAGCTTTTGGACGACGCCGAGAAAAGAATTTTTTCGATTTCCCAGCGCTCGCTTTCCCAGCGTTTCACGCCTTTGGGCCAGAGCTTGGAAGAGGCCTGGGAGCGTATTGACCGCCTGCATAAGAACAAAGGCGAACTCCGCGGAGTCCCGACCGGATTTCGCGAGATTGACAATATTTTGGCCGGGCTTCAGAAATCCGACTTGGTAATCATCGCGGCCCGCCCCTCTTTCGGGAAAACCGCCCTGGCTCTTGACATCGCGAGGCACGTGGCGGTCGAAGAAAAAATTCCCGTAGGAATTTTTTCTCTGGAGATGTCGAGCCAGCAGCTGGTGGATCGTTTCATCGCCGCCGAGGCCCACGTGGATTTGTGGAAATTGCGGACGGGGCGCCTTTCCGAAAACTCGGATGATTTCGCGCGGATCCGCGACGCTCTGGACAAGCTTTCCCAGGCGCCGCTTTACATCGATGACGAGGCCTCCAACAACATTCTCTCCATGCGCGCCATGGCGCGCCGTCTTCAGGCCGAGCACGGCAACTTAGGTCTTTTGGTCATAGACTATCTGCAGCTGATGCAGCCCAGAACCGCCTCGGAATCGATGGTCCAGCAGATTACGGAAATTTCCCGCTCTTTGAAGGGGCTGGCCAGGGAACTTGACGTTCCGGTGCTGGCCATCTCTCAACTCTCGCGCGCGGTGGAACAGCGTCACCCCCCGATCCCCCGCCTTTCGGATCTTCGCGAGTCCGGCTCTATCGAACAGGACGCCGACGTGGTTATTTTCATTTACCGCGAGGACCGCTATCGCGAAAACTCTTCCCGGCCGAACCAAGCGGACATCATAGTGGCCAAACACAGAAACGGGCCTTTGGGAAAGGTGAATTTGTATTTCAATCAGGAAAAGGTAACTTTCACTTCGCTTGAAGAAAGCACCGGGTTTGAGGCCTTCGAGGTCGGAGAGTAGTCGCTCGCTCTCCAATTTTTGCGACCTTGATTTCCGCAAAGGTAAATCATAGTCGGCTCGCGACGAAAAAACGCCACCCCGCTCTAAAACATCGCGTGTGCCCGCCATTTTTTCTGCTCGCCTCCTTGTATAGCCATGCTCCAATATGGTCGGCAAAAATTGACAGCTCGCTTGAGTCAAAGTCACGAGCTAAGTCTCTTGTAGAGAACCTTTTGACGACGAGTGAGCTTGGTGGGAGCGAAGCGACCGAGCGAGGAGAAAGAGAGCGAGTGAGCCGCTGGAGCGAACGAGCGTGTTCTCGAAAGAGAGCTTGGCGAGGGACTGATTTCAAAACTTGGTTGCGAGCTCTCCCCGGGAGCTGTAACAGTTAATAGCTTGCCGGGGCTCATTTTGCTATAATGGCAGAATATATGGATTCCGTAATTTCAAAACTCATTGAATTTTTTCAGAAACTCCCGGGAATCGGGCCGAGGCAGGCCCGGCGTTTTGTTTATGCCTTGGTGGATGAAAATCCTAAAATTATTGAGGAGTTTTCCGGTTTGCTGAAGCGGCTCAAAGAAGAAGTTTCGCGCTGTGTCCAATGCTTCAGAATCTTTCAGGGGAAAAGCAACGTCTGTAAAATCTGTGAAAACTCTTCCCGCGATGTCTCCAAGCTTTTGGTTCTGGAGAAAGACGCGGATTTGGAAAATCTGGAGAAAAGCCACATCTATGACGGCAGATACCACGTTTTGGGCGGGCTCATCTCCCCTCTGCGCCCCGAATATCAGGAAAAACTGCGCCTGAAAGAGCTTTATCGCCGCGTGGAGAGCTCCAAAGAGGTTAAGGAGATAATTCTGGGTCTTTCCGCGACGACGGAAGGCGATATGACAGTTCGCTATATTGAAAAGATTTTGGAGCCCTTGATGACCAAGCGCGGGCTTAAAACCTCGCGGCTCGGGCGCGGCCTTGCGACCGGCGCGGAGCTCGAATACTCCGATCGGGACACCCTCCAGCACGCCTTTGAGAATAGAAAATGAAAAATCCCCCGCGGGGGATTTTTCATTTTCCAACTATCTCTTTTATCAAGACTTCGGTGAAGGGCTGGCGGTGGCCTTTCTTTTTCCTATAGCGCGTTTTGGAGTGGTAGCGCGCGACGATAACCTTGTCGCTCTTGCCCTCGGAAAGCCACTGGGCTTTTACCTTCACCCCTTTCATGGAGGGCGTTCCTACTTCCATTTTCCCGTCCCCCCCGGACGCGAGTACCTCGTCAAAATTTATCTCTCCTTTGGAGGGCTTGGGTATTTTTTCTATTCTTAGCTTTTGGCCGGGCTTTACCAGGTACTGCTTGCCGCCCGTTTTTATAACGGCGAAATCAGGCATGTTGAAAGTAAGCTTAGCAGATGAGAAAGTTAATGGCAAGCTCGCGTCAGCGGGGCGCGGGAGCCGGGGTGAGCTTGAGAAAATCCGGGAGCTCGGATTTGGTTTCCGGAGCCGGGGCGGGAGGGGGTTTGGAAACAGGCGCGGGAGCCGGGACAGCAGGAGCGCCGCCAAACACTTCTTCCAGCTTGGCGCGCGTTTTCGGTCCCAGGTGGCCGTAGCCAGCCTCGCCCGCCTTGGCCACGCCGTATTTCTCCTGGAATTTTTGAACAGCTCGTTCCGTAAGCGCTCCGAAGTAAGTCGTCTCTTCTCCCGGAGAGCCGACGCCGGAAGCCGCAACTCGCATCTCGGGGTCGGAGTTCAAAAGCTGCTGCAAGCGCTTCACGTCATCATTTCTTGCGCCTAAACTCAAGCTGGAGTTAAAGACCGGAGAAACCGAAACTGCCGCCGGCGACGCTTGGGCCACTTCGGGCGCGGCCGGGGTCGCTTTCCCAAAAACCTCTTCCAGCTTTGCTCTGGTCTCTGGCCCGACGCGCCCAACCTGCGCTATGCCGTATTTTGCTTGAAAACGGATGACCGCCGCGCGAGTCAGGGATCCATAATAACCCGTTATCAGGCCTTCCGGATAGAGCTCTTTCTCTGAAGCCAGAAAGGCCTGCAGGCGCGAGACGTCGTTGTTTTTTGTTCCCATCGCGAGATCGCGCGCGAAAAGGGCCGTGGCAAGCCCCGTCGGAGTCGTGGCTGGAGCCGGGGTCGGAGGCGGGGCCGAAGGAGTTTGCGGCGGGATGCTCGGAGCGCTTGCCCCTCCCCCGCCGGAGATGATGCCTCCGCTTCCGGTGCTTGAAGAGCCGGAATCAGCGGAGGTGCAGGTTCCGGAAGGAGTTATGGTCACCGTCACGCCCTCGGCGTCGGTGGAGAGATGGGTCATGTTGAGGGAGGATTGGTTGGCTTCGCAGCTGTAGGTTCTGTTGAGAGTGTTGGTAAGCTTCTTTTTATTCGCCGAGGTTATTCTGATTATGCCTCCGGAAGAGAAAACGAAATCGAAACTGGAACTCTGAATGGTGAGCGAATCAAACGAGGAGCCGGCCTTGAGGGCGTATTCAGTCGAGTCTGACGGAAGTATCAAGGTAATATCTTCCGGAACGGCAACCTCGTTTGCCGCCAACGCCGCCAAGGGACTTGCCGCGAGGCAGAAGGCCAAGAATAAAGTTCGCTTCATAAAGATAGTCTTTTACTGGCAGGTTCCGGATGTAAGTTGAAGGGGGCCGGTGGTGGTGGCGTAAGCGCGGAATTTCGCGCCGCCAGCTGCGGTAAATTCAATACAGCCAGCTTTCGTCGCCGAAGTAGTATGGATATACATCGTGGTAGTGGCGGACGATTCAAGGAATTCGTCTCCGGTCACTCCAAAGGTCTTGGCAGGCGAGGAAGTTCCCACCCCGACTCTGTTCGCGTTGGGGTCAATCACGAAAGTGTTGGAATCGAAGTTGATGCCGTTGGGCATGGCGACAGTGGTGGTCGCGGTTGAAGCGAGAGTCCAGGTCCCGGCGCGAACCGTCAGAGTATTCGCGTCCGCGCTTCCCAAAAGCGAGCTTCCGTGCACCGAAAACATGACTGTCGGGCTTGAAGTCCCGATTCCTATCATGTTCGCGTTGGGGTCAATCACGAAAGTGTTGGAATCGAAGTTGATGCCGGCCTGGTTGAAAGTGACCGTGGTGGTCGCGGCTTTGTCCAGAGTGAGATTGCCGTAGAAAGTTGCCGCACCCCCAAAAAGAGCGGTTGAAGATGCCTGCATACTGCCCGAGAAAGTGGTAAGGCCGCTTGCGTCCAGCGTGCCCGATACGCTCACGTTCGTTCCCACGCTCGTGGCATAAGCCACAAAGGTGACGGCAAACGCTCCCATCAAGGACGACAAAAAGAAGCCCAAGAACCTATTGGCTCGAAGTTTAGTCATAGTTTGCGTTAATCATTAAAAAACTGATAAAGCCAGGCTTTTTATTCGAAATTAGCCTATGTTCATTATACTGCCTCGTTCTTTTATCGTCTGTGGATAACAATACCCCGTCAGTGTCTCCAAACGTCGACCCGGAAGAGTGTCGCGGTGAGGTCGGAAGTGCCCTGCACGGCTACCTGGCATAGTCTTATGGAAACCGTGTCAGCGGAAGATACCCATGCGGTCATTACCAGCGTGCTGGACGCGCTTAACAGGGCGTCCAGCGCGCCGACGGAAACCACATCTCCCGCAATCGCCCCGGTCACTGTCGTGGTTTGAGTGTCGCACCCCGGCCCGGGTATGGAGGGGAAATTCACCAAAACTATGTTTGAAAGATGGCTTGAGATGTAAGCCCCGCCGCCGATTTGAAGCCTCCCCCTGCCGTCGATCAGCAGGTGGGGCGTGGAAGTTCCTTCGTCTCCGACAACAAACAGCGGACCGGTGTCTCCCTGCTCCACGGACAGAAGCCCGAAGGGCGAAGATGTGCCGATCCCGAAATACCCAGTGGAGTGGATGATGGAAGCGCGCACAGAGGTCGAATTGGTAATCAAGGCGAAGTTATCCGCGCTAAGCGTGCCGACCGCTCCGAAGGTGTCGCCGGAGCCGAGGCCGGCCCTCACGGCGTTGGTAGTGTCGGTTACGGCGAGGGTTGGCGCCGAAGCTCCCGCGATTTCCAAAAGCTGGATCGGCACGGTTGTTCCTATGCCGAGATTGCCGGAAGAATCAATCCTGACTCTTTCACTTCCTCCCGTTGAGAAGTTAAGGGCGTTGGCTCCTGAAGACCAAAATCCGGTATCAAGGTCTCCGGTGAAAGTGTAGGCAGGAGCTCCGGCGGTTCCGAGGTTGCTTGAGATGTAGTTAAGGGCGGTTGAGGTT
>CAZPXU010000017.1:0-11066 GCA_964590055.1 uncultured Candidatus Saccharibacteria bacterium
GTTAATAGTCAGCGCTATACAAAGTTCTTTCCCTAGCCATAATATTATCGACGAGGAGGCGGGGGTTATAGATAAGCAGTCTGAATACACGTGGGTCGTAGATCCGATTGATGGAACCAGCAACTTCGCCCAAGGAATTCCGATGTACGGCGTTATGATTGGCCTTTTGCAGAAAAACATTCCAATTGCGGGCGGAGTTGCTCTGCCGGCATTTGGTGAAATTTACACCGCGGAGAAAGGAAAAGGCAGTTGGTGCAACGGGGAGCGTTTACGAGTGCCCAGGGAGTTAAAGCTTAGGTCGGCGCTCCTGGCCTATGGGATTGACGGGCATCAGGAGGATCCACAAATTACGACAGCGGAATGCATGTTGTTGGCAAACCTTGTACTTGGGGTCAGAAATCTGCGTTCCAGTAATAGCGTCTATGACGCCGCTATGACCGCTAGGGGAAAGTATGGCTGCTATCTGAACAGAAGCAGCAAGATATGGGATAATGTCGCCCAACACATTGTTTTGGAAGAAGCGGGGTGTTTGTATACAGATTTTTTCGGCGCCCCTATTGACTACTCAAACCCCCTTTTAAAAGTTGATGCTAATTTTACTTGGTGTTCTGCGCCACCCACACTCCATAAGCAGTTGCAAGAAATAATTCAGCATTAATTTTAAGATGAAACTAAAACTAGAAAATTTTGATAAGAACATCGCCGCGTTCATGCAAGAAAGCGGCTATATGCTGATAGAGCGCCGCGGGGACGAATGGAATTTCGCGCGGAGCTTGATGGGACGCGATTATCCGCGTCTGCACTGTTATGCCAAAGAGGAAGGAGGTGCTTTAATGCTGAATCTTCATCTTGACCAAAAACGCCCCAGCTATGAAGGGGCCTCGATGCACAGCGGCGAATACGACGGCGAGGTGGTTGAAGCCGAGGCCGAAAGAATCCGGCAGATTTTTAAAAAATCGCCGGGGAGCACGGGCCACAAGATTTTTTGAGGATTTTTGGAATAAAATTTTTAAGGCCCGACGTGTGAAAACCACCGGTCGGGCCTTTTTGGGTACAAATGCAGGGACGCCGTCGGCTATGCCGCAAACTGGGCGTCAAGCTCTTTTTCATGGCGCTCGCGACACTTGTCGCATCTAAGGTACTCCTCCGTCCCATAGCTGGTGTCCGGGCGCATAAGGATGTGACAATCTATACAGCAGGCCCAGTAGTATTCTTTCTCGAGATTTCTGGAATAACCCGTGATGGCATCCAAGTACATTTGGGCGTCTTCTCGTCCCCATACTTTGAGGCGGCGCTCGTATTCCTCGAGCACCCTCTCCTTTTCTTTTACGGTAAGCTCCTTGCCTAAAAATCCCTGCCGGCATCCATTCCGAGTCCAGCGGAACAGGTAGCCAAAGTGATGATAAAGAGCAAAAAGATTCCCTCGATGGCATGCGGCGCGAAACCATCCATAACCCCACCACCAGCGCGACACCGGATAGCGGTTCTCGATTTCCCATATCTCATGGCAAGCCTCAAATTTGCCGTAATGGTCGGGGTGAGGTTGGTAGAAATATTTATAGGGCACAAGCCACAAGCGCATGGCCACATAACGGCGTCTGCCGCCGTCCCAACGAATAGCGACTTCCAGCAGTTTGCCCAAACGGATATTCATGTCCTGCCAAAAACCCCATTCCTCGTGCTTGTTTATGATGATATGCCAGGGGAAATGAATCAGTTTAATCTTTTTACCCCGGAAGGTTCGCTCTTTGGCAAGAAATTTGTTGGGCAAAAGAGGGAAGTGATAGAACCGATTTCGGTTGAGTCGCGCTGAAACCCTGTTCGTAAGGTGGTATAAATCGCCCAACTTGCGGTCGGCTAGCGCCGTCAAGTCCCTGCCTCGCTGCCAATTTTTACGCCGCTCTTTTCTGTGGATAAAGGCGTCAAGCCCTTTTAGATAAACGCAGTAAAGAGCCACAAACCAGGTGTATTTTTCGAGCAAGCTGTTGCGCCAAGACTCCGTTCTCCGAGAGAGATTTTTAGGAACACTCATTTCCGTTTCTCCTTTCGACCGGGATTTACTATCTTTAGGTATACACCGGTGCCTAGATTAAATCAAGACGAGGCAGCGTCTCCGTCTGGTTTTTTATTTCAAAAGTTTCTTGAGGGATTTTTTGTGGCGGCGTTTGAGGAGAGTGCCCAGTTGGAGGTTTGATTTACGGGCGAGTTTGCGGTGGTATTTTTTCTGAAGCGTTCGGACTTTGGTGTCCGAGCGCTTTTTGCGAAGCCGCCCCGACTTGTCCCGAGGCCGGTATCCTCTCATTTTGGGAGCGTCTTTGGCCATGCCTTCATTATACGAGTTGCCGCTTTTTATAAAAAGTGCTAATTTTATATTGAAAAGTTTTCAGCCCCAGAAAGGGATGGCGTCATGGAAACAACTGTCGGACCAAGAATTTTGGGAAAAATCTGCCCTTTCTGCCTGAAGGAAGGGAAAACGATTGAGGCCAAAGTTTATTTGCAGATAGGCTCCCTGCTCGTCTGGGAATGTCCCTTCTGCCAGAAGGAATTTGATAACAGGCATCGCGGGGAGGGATAGAGAAAATCGAAAGGCCGCCCCTACGGGTGGCCTTTCTACGTTCTTCCTGCCCGCCTAAATTTCTTTGAAATTCGGGCGGGCAAATATAAAACCTTGTAAAAACGACCTTTCCGTACTGCCGCTAATTACAACTCTCCAGTTTGAAACAGGTTTCGGGGGCGGAGTTTTGCTTATTTCGAGCGCCTGTGCACGGGGAAACCCCGGCTTCGTTTCAATGGTTTTATATGTAAAGCGCTGGATTTTCTTGGGTTTATCTGGTATAATTCTCGATAATGAGGTCAATCATGGGGCCAAGAGACCGTTTTGAGCCAAAACCGGGCGGAACCCCGCCGGAGGAAGCCAGCGACGAGGTTCTTTTAGCCGCTTCCAATGAGTACCCGGACCTTTTTTCCGTTCTGGTCACGCGCTACGAAAAGCCGTTTTTGCGCCTGGCCGCGCGGGTCCTGCACTCGAAAGAGGAAGCCGAGGATATCGTCCAGGAAGCTTTCATAAAAATTTATCGCCACGCCGATCAGCTAAGGCAGACCGAGGATTCCAAATTCAAGAGCTGGGCCTATAAAATCGTGTTTAACACCGCGTTCACCCATTATCGGAAAGCCAAAAAACGTTTTGGCGAAACGGAATATCTGGACACTTTTCTTTATGAGGCGCTTCGCGGCAAGGATATCGAGGCCGAAATCAGTTCGCGGATTCTGGTAAAGGAAATTCTGGAGAAGATGCCGGAGGCGATGCGCGAACTTTTGGAACTGCACTATTTGAAAGAGCTTTCCTACGAAGAGATCTCCCAGCAAAAGAACATAACGGTACCGGCCTTGAAAATGAGATTGTTTAGAGCGCGCGATCTGTTCCGGCGGCTGGCGGAAGGAAAGCCCGCGGCGCACGAGTTGGATATCAATGAGACATAATTTAACGGCCAATAACGACCAACATGCCTACTATCAATAAAAAATTCAATTGGACCGATGGCGAGCTTCGCGACTTTGAGCAGAGAGTGATGCGCCGCGTCTATGCCGTCTGGTTTTTGAGGAAAGTGGTTTTACCGGTGGTTTTGATTCTCCCCGTGGCCGGGTTCATCATGGTGCGGGAGCTTTCAAAGATCAATTTGGCGGTCATCGCTCAAAACGTCCTGGCGCGGCTGGCCGTGTTCGACCTTGACGGATTTTTGACTTATTCCGTGGGGGCGGTCCGCTATACCCAGCACGCCGGGGCGCTTTTGGTCGTAGGGTCGCTGGTTTTGCTGGGAGTCTTCTTTGCCCGCAGAATAATCCGCGATGTAATCGTTTTTTCCACTCAAGGAACGGGGCTAAGTCCGTATTCTTCCAAAGAGCGCTAGATTTGATTTAAGACCGAATATCAACATAAAACCGCTTTCAAGGGGCGGTTTTATGTTTTATGCTGATTAGATAAACAGATGCTGGATATCAGGTTTGTCAGAGAAAACAAAGAAATAGTCCGAGAGGCTTTGAGGAAGCGGCGCTCGGATTTTGATCTGGCGCGCCTTTTGAAACTGGATGCCGAACGCCGCGCCCTTTTGCAGGAAGTGGAAGTAATGCGTTCCAAGCAGAACGAGGCCTCCGAGAACATTAGCCGGACGGAGGGCGAGAACAGGGAAACCGCCATTGCCCGGGCGCGCTCTTTGAAAGAAGACCTGCAGAAAAAAGAAGCGGAGCTTTTGAAACTCGATGGAGAATTTGATAAGTTGATGCTTCTGTTGCCCAACATCCCGGACCCGGCCGTGCCGGAAGGGGAGTCGGAAGAGGACAACGTGGAACTTAGGCGTTGGGGCAGTCCTCCGGATTTTTCTTTCGCGCCCAAAGATTATCTGACCCTGCTTCGAGACCTGGATTTGGCCGATTTGGAACGGGGAGCGAAAGTTTCCGGCTTTAGGGGATATTTTCTGAAAAACGAAGGGGTTCTTTTGTCTCTGGCGCTTTGGAAATTCGCTCTTGATTTCATGACGGAACGAGGGTTTACCCCGTTTATCTCTCCCTCCCTTGTTCGGGAGGACATTTACATTGGCTCCGGCAAGCTGCCGTTATTCCGCGAAGACCTATACGCGACGGACGACAACCTGTATCTCGCCGCCACCGCGGAAGTTCCCATGATGGGGTATTGGGCGGACGAGATTTTATCGGAAGACGAGCTCCCCAAAAAATGCGTCGCGCTCTCTCCCTGTTTCAGGCGCGAGGCCGGCGCTTACGGCAAGGATACCAAAGGTCTTTTCCGCCGGCACGAGTTTATGAAAGTGGAACAGGTGGTTTTATGCGCGGCCAATCACCAGGAGTCGGTTCGCTGGCACGAAGAGCTGACGCGCCATTCCGAAGAAATGCTGCGGGCTTTGGGGATTCCTTACCGCGTGGTCATAAATTCAACCGCTGATCTCCCTTTCGCCGTCGTGAAAATGTACGATATCGAGTGCTGGACGCCGTCAGAAGAGCGCTATCGGGAAACCCACTCCTCCTCCCTTATCCATGATTTTCAGACTAGACGCCTGAAAATCCGGTATAAGTCCGCCGACGGCAAAATTCGCTACGCTCATTCCTTGAATAACACCGCGATCGCGACTCCGCGCATTTTCCACGCTCTTTTGGAAAATCATCAGCAGGCGGACGGGTCGGTCCTGATCCCGGAAATTTTACAAAAGCATGTGGGGAAAAATAAAATTTTTCCACGAGATTAGATGCTGCCCGGACTTTTAGACGTTTCTCGCCGCCGAAAACGGCGCTGGGCTTTGATCAAGATTTCAAGCTGGACTCTGCTGGTTATTTTAAGCGCCGCGGCCGGCATTTCGTTTTTTTACATCCCCTCCCTCCGCGTCGGCGCGATTTCATTTCAAGGCCTGGAAAGCTTGAATGAAGCCGCGCTCGCCCAGGAAATTTCGGGGATTCTCTCTCGGAAATATTTCTGGCTTTTTCCCAAAAATAACGTGGTCTTTCTGCCGCGAGAAGAAATCTCGGCTCTTTTGGAGCGGACTTTGCGGATCGGGGAATTTGCGATAAAAACAAGCCTGCCGTCCAAGCTTGAAATTCAGATAAAAGAGCGAAAACCCTGGGCGGTCTGGTGCCGGGAAGAGGGAGAAACAATCAGCGCCTGCGCCCTCTCGGATAAAAACGGATTCGTCTTCGCGGCCGCGCCCATTTTTTCCGGGAGCGCGGTTTTGAAGATTCTGGACCAAAGGGGGCGCGATTACTTTGGCGAAAATTTCATGGAACCGGAGAAGTTTCATGAAATAAATTCTTTTGCCGAGCGGCTTGAAAAACGGCTCGGCGAGGAAGTTTTTGCGATGGAACTTAAAGATAACGGTGAGTTCCGCCTGGTTTTGAAAAGCGGCTGGTACGCGATACTTGATTTTGAAACCGACTTGGGGCGGGCGTTTGACAATCTTGTCTTGAGTCTTGACAATCTGGGGAACTCCGGCCAGAAGCTTGAATATGTCGACTTGCGCTTCCCGGATAAAGTTTTCTATCGCCTCAAAAATTAATTCGCTCCGGGAGTTTATAAATAAAGATGGACATGCCGCCCCGGCCGAGGGGCTCAAGCCCCCGGAGCCACGCGTAAGCATCCTCCGGTTTGATGACAATGTCGCCCGTCGGCCTGCCCCACGCGCCCTCGAGGATGCTTATCGAGACCGCGTAGTACGAACCCGGGGGCGGAGGTCCTTTCGCGGACCACCACGGCTCATATTGGCTGCCCAGATAATAGCGGGGCGAGCCGCCTCCGAAATAATCCAGATAAATTTTTTCTCCAGCGCCTGGAATATTTTTTTCTTCCAGGGCGTTCTTGAGGCGCTTTAAATCCTGCCCCCAGTCGTAATTGGAATCTACGATATAGCGCCAGCCATTTTCAATGCCGACCAGCTCGTTGTAGTAGGAAAGGTAGAATGGGAAAGCGAAGATTACGCTTGCGGCCAGGGACAGCATGAGAAATGAGATCAAAACCAGCTTCGGGACCGGCTCTATGAAGTTTTTATAAAGGGTTTTCAAGCGGTCGAACAAAGTCTGCGGTTCTTCCGGGCGCGGGCGGTAAAACCAGGAAACGATTTCGCGCGACACCAAAAGATAGATGAAGGGAAAAGTCGGCAGGACGTGCCTTATTCCGATATTAAGAGGACTTTTCAGGGAATAAGCCCAGTAAAAAGCGATGAAAAAGAAGCTGGCGGTAAGGGCAAAATTGTCTTTGAGCCAGTCCAGGAGCGCCCCCATTCTTTTCTCGCCGGAATTTTTAATCTTCCGCGCCGCGAGAAAAAGCGCGAGCCCGGTTAAAAGGTGGAAGGCGACGGTTTCTTTGAGAAGGTAGGCCATCGGAAAGTATGAAATCCATCCCGACGCCGAGACCTCGCCCAGGTAATATGCGGTGTTCCCGCCGCCCGCGCGCTGGATCACCATCAAAAGCCCCAAAAAATATTGGCCAAGCGGCCTTAAAATCCCGCTTTTGATAAGCCAGAAGTCGAGCTCGGCCAGAGGGCGCATCCCGAAGGTGCTTAAGACGAAAACCGCGTCTTTAAGCTGCTGCTCTTGAGGATAATTGGCAACATGCCAGAGATAAACGGCCCAAATGACGGCAAGCGCGATCAACCCCGCCAAAAAAAGCTTGCAAAATAGCAATCCGGAAGATTTCAAAAACGACTTCATTTTTCCCCTTCTTTCCGGCGCCCAGGAATCTTCCCGGGACTCGGGAAAAACCCACAGAAGCGCTAAAATTCCATACACGGGGGCCAGGAGAAAGATGGAAAACTTCAGCAAAAGCGCTACTCCCAGGGAAACGCCGGCCAAGATCAGCCTTTTGAAATTTTGTTTTTCCAAGAATCGAACGAAAGTCGCGAGACCGATGAAAAACCCGAAAGCGGCCGCGAGGTCCGTGGTCACATACCTGGAATGTGCGAGAAAAGTGGGGGAGAAAGCGTAGAAAAACAGGACGAACGCGCCAACCCGGCCGCCATAGAGCGAACTTGCCCAGCGGAAGAGCAGCCAGCCGAAAAGAATCGCAAGGAGCATGACGCCCAGGCGCGAGAAGAACAGGATTTTGTCCGGACTGTTGCCCTGGCCGTAAAGAAGCAGATTTCCGGCAATCCACTGCCGGTCATGGACGTTTTCGTCGGTCCAAAAGGCCTGCTTTATGTCAAAATTGAGATTCAAGAACATCAAGGGAAAGGCGGCGATGTCCTTGATTAGGGGCGGGTGTTCCGGGTTTAGGCGCGAATCCGCGTATTTTAAATAGGTGTAACCGGCGCCGAGGTGCGCGACTTCGTCAAAAGTCGCCGAATCGTTCAGGGACGAAGTTATTAAAATTAAAAACATCATCCCCAAAATTATGATTGCTATAAGGTTACTCTTTTTCATAAAGCGGCGTATGCTTTCATTATGGCGATTTTAAATTTCTTAAGGATTATTTTCCCGCCGGAATTTCTTGCGGTCATCGTGGCGGTTTCCATTTTCACGGCTGGTCGGTTTTGGAGAAACAAACACCGGACGTCTAAGGAGCCGTTTCCAAGACGATGAAATCGCCCGGCACTTTTACTTTTAAGTCGGGGTGTTTTTTCAGAAGAGAGGCCACGAATTCCTTGTTTTCACTTTTTAGGAAAGCGATGACGGCTTTTTGGGGGGCCAGCGCGAGCTTGTCTTGAAGTTCTTCCGGCGAGAGATAGTGGAATTTTTTTCGATCGCGTTCAGCCGTCAAAACTGTTTCGGTGCCGAAAAGCACGGATTGGCTTGAAATGGTTACGGTTTTCGCGTCGATTCGCTCGCCCCTTATGATGATATATTTTTCGACCTCATCCGGCAAAGTTTTTAACCATAGCGCCAGGTTCCAATCCCGTGCCGAGAAGGCGTCGTAAACCTCCGGCCTCGGCGCCCACTTGTTGAAATACTTGTTGAAAGTTCCCAGCGCCACCGCGACAAGCAGGAGCGATATAAAAAATGCCGCCCGGCGGCTTTGTTTTTTTGAATCAAGCCGGGTTTGCGCTTTGGTTAGGATCGTGTCAAATCCCAGCGCCGCCAGGATTATTACGGGAGGGATTACGATAACTGCGCGGAGCGCGTGGGGCAGTCCTTCGGACGAAATTGCGACCGGTAAAAGCATGAGGGCCAGCCACGAAAGCAGGAAGGCGCCGTTGAATTTTTCCGCCTCGCCCCCGTGTTTTTTTACAACCAGATTTTTAACGGAGAATATGAGGCCGGCCAGGAACAAAATTCCCACCAAAACGGAAAGTTCCGGCGCTCCTGAAAAGTTGTGGCGCCAATTCGCGTCGCCGTAGATCCAGAACATGCCGACGGTTTTTACGAAGTTGGCCAGAAACGCCGCCAGGGGAGACGGGTCGTTGAAAACGGAGATTTGGGCGGTGCGCCCGAAAAAGTCCTCGGGGTTTTGGAAAAAATACAATCCCAGGGGCAGAGCCGCGATAAAAGCAAAAAAGAGGAAAAGGGCGCAAATACAGGAGAAACAGCTTTTGGAATTTGGATTTTGCCCGCCTGCCGGTCGGGCAGGGAATTTGGATTTTGCGAGGAGAGGAACGACGAGCAGAAGCGGCGCGATGCGATAAGCTATGTAACTATGGAAGCCCAGGCCGAAAAGAAGCCCGCCGAATGCGGCCGATAGCGTCTGCGAAGCGTTCGAGCCGGTATCTTTGTAAAATCGAAAGAAAAAATAAAGCCCCCACACCAGAAAAAACGGCGCCATAATGGCGCGAAAGCCGATGCGGGAAAAATTTAGGTGCCAAAAACTCGTAGCGAGAAAAAACGACGATAAAAGCCCGATGAACTCTCCGCGAGAAATCCCAAATTCCAGGTCCCGAGTCTCGGTTTGTGATTTGGAGCGAAACAGGATTTCGGCAAGCAAATACAACCCCAGCACCGTGAGCGTGCCGAAAACCGCCGAGGGCAGGCGCAAAGCCCACGGGCTCGCGCCCAAAAAGTATATAAAAGCCGACTGAATGTTGATAAAGAGCCCCTCCCGTCCGTTGTTGTCCGGATAGAAAACTTTCCATTCTTTGGTCGCGATGGCTTCAAGCGCGTTTGAGCCGTTCATGGCCTCGTCGGGATACAGTCCGGGCGGAACGTGCTTTAAATCCCAGAAGCGAAAAAATGCGGCCAGTAAAACGATCAAAACCAAAAATATTTTGGTTTTTGCTCTCATTGATTTATTATACAGAAATATGACCAAAGTGCTCTACCGCAAATACCGGCCGCAAAGCTTTGAGGAAGTTGTCGGACAGAAACACGTTATCTCCGTCTTGAAAGCGGCGCTGTATAAAAATCGCGTCTCGCATGCCTATCTTTTTTCCGGCCCCAGAGGCACCGGCAAGACCACCCTGGCCAGGATTTTCGGGAGGGCCGTTAGTTGCGCCAATTTTTCCTCCGCCGTAGGCGGAGGTGAAAAATTGAGCATCCCGCCGGCGGCGGGGCCTCAGATTCCCTGCAACCAATGCGAGGTTTGCCGGGAATTTCTTTCCGGGAAAACCCTGGATTTGATTGAAATTGACGCCGCTTCTTCGCGCGGGATTGACGAAATCCGGACGCTTCGCGAGGGAATAAGCGTTCTTCCTTTCACGGCGAAGTACAAGGTCTATATCATAGACGAAGTGCACATGCTTACCTCCGAGGCGTTTAATGCCCTCTTGAAAACGCTGGAGGAGCCGCCGGAACACGTAATTTTCATACTATGCACCACCGAAGTCGACAAGGTTCCCGACACCGTTGTTTCGCGCGCCCAGCATTTTGAGTTCCGTCTCATCCCGGAGGAAGAACTGCAAAACGCCCTCGAAATCATTGTGCGCCGGGAAGGCCTCGAGGCCCAGACCGATGCCTTGGGTCTGATGGCCGTTTTGGCGGAAGGGTCGCTTCGGGACGCTCAGAGCATTTTGGATCAAGCCTTGGCTTACGATTCCTCCGGCAACATCCGTGCTCGGGACCTGGAAGAAATTTTCGGCGTTCCTTCGCAGGAGTTGCTTGAGAAACTGTCGCTCGCGCTTCTTAAAAAAGACGGCGCCTTTGCCCTTAAGCTTTTGCACCGGGCGGCGGATTCAAACCGCGACATGAAATCCCTTTTAAAGCTTTTGATTCGAAATTTCCGATTTCTCGTCTATTTGAAGCTGGATCCGGATTATAAAAAAGAGCTCGCGCGTTTCGTGTCGAAAAAAGAAATCGATTTCTTGGAGACCTTGAGCGCCGGGCACGGGCTTGAGGAGTTTGAAAACATTTTAAATCGGCTCTACGCCGCTTACCCTCTCTTGAAAGTAAGCTATCTGCCGCAATTGCCCCTCGAGCTCGCGGTATTGAAAATAACCGCTCCCTGACGTAAACTGATTTTGTTTTTGCGGGGTCGTCAATGGCCCGCCTTTGCTGAAGCTCCCGCCGCCGCTGAGGCTTTGGCGGACAAGTCGGCGGGTAAATAGGACATGAGTTATTGGGGGGTCGTCTAGCGGTAGGACACAAGCCTTTGGAGCGTGGTACGAAGGTTCGAATCCTTCCCCCCCAGCAAGGTTAAAAGGGCGGAA